>JABDIZ010000213.1 GCA_013003465.1 Rhodothermaceae bacterium | reverse complement strand
GGCCACTACCCTGTCACGTCTGACGCCCACATCGACCTGCTTGCCGAGGATGGCGACCCTGTGCTGTTCCATGCCGAGGGCGATGGGCTCGTAGCCGAAGCCACGTTCCGGTTTGCCGGGGGCCCATGCCACGTCGAGAAGCTGGCTGGGCCGGAGACGATTGTCGCCGAAGCCGAATAGCCGGGCGCTCTATATTCGCTGAGGTCCACGCCTGGCCTCCGTTGCGCATGGCTTTCCCGCAATCCGACACGATTTTCCTCCGTCCCTCCACGGTCCACGGGCAAGGCCTCTTCGCCCAGCGGGCGCTCGAACCGGGCGAGGTCCTGTTCGACCTCACCGGCACCATCGTCTGGGCGCCTTTCATCGACGGCAAGTCTGACGAAGGACCGAACTGGTATGCCATCGGCTGGGAGCTCTGGGTGTCGCCTCCGGCGGCCTCGCCCGCCCTCTACCTCAACCATAGCTGCACGCCCAACATCGCGCTGCACGACGACCTCGGCTTCCGCCCCCTTCGCCCCATCGAAAACGGCGAAGAACTCACGCTGGACTACAGCTCGGTGGAGCTCGACCCCTTCTGGCAGATGACCTGTGCCTGCGGTACGTCCGCCTGTCGACAGACCGTGCGGCCGTTCTACCAGTACGACGATGCCACCGCCCAGGCCATCACCGCCTACACGCCGCAGTTCCTGCAGTCGGCGCTGGGCCAGGGCAATCAGGACCGGATGCAGACGTTCTTAAAGACACACGCCTGACTCGGTGGAGCTAAATGCCGCCGGTCCCCTTGCCGATACTCTTGAGGCTATCCATTCCTGCGTGCCATGCGTGTTCTACCGCTCCTCTTCGGTTTTCTGCTCGCCATCCCCGCGTTTGCCCAGACGCACACGTTCGCGTCGGGCCTTGCCCTGACGCTACCCGAGGATTGGACCGGCGATGAAGCCGTAGACGAGAGCCAGCTTCCGCGCTCCGCTTCGTACCGCTTCGAGAACACGAACGCGGAGAGTCGCTTGCGCGGCACGGTGCTGCACATCGAGCGGTTGACGGGGCTCAACCCGGTGATGCAGGAACGCTTCAGCCAGGGGCGTGTGCCCTTCGGGTACCACGGCGCCCGGCCTGTCGCGGCGCTGGGCAGCGTGCCCTACACCGGAGCCGTCGGCTTCCAGACGGAGCAGCCTGGGCGCACCGGCGTGGTCTACTTCGTCACGCAGGGCAGCGTATACTGGACCGTGCAGATCGAAGCACCCGCAGCCGTCTTCGCCGCGCAGCAGGAAGCACTGCTCGACCTTGCCCGCACGGTGCGCTTCCCGACCGGCTCATAACGCACACAGGGACGCGCCCAGCGGCCCGTCCCTGCGCGAATCTTGCCGGATGCTGCGAGCTAGTTGCTGCAGATGGACTTGAGGATGCGGCGGCGGTTGTCGAGGTGATCGCGCCACTCGTCCTCCTCCACTTCGTCGTCGCCGTAGTAGTAGTCCCAGTGGTCCACCGTGTCCTCACTGAGCACGACGGGCGTGGACATGATGGCGACGCGCTTGAGCGTGGGCTGGAGACCCATCTGGTGCACGAACGTGATGCGACAGTCGCCCGGCTCCTGTTGCCGGACGGTGAGCCAGTTGTCGCCACAGACGTGGCAGGTGAAGAAGCGGGCCTCCTGCTCTTCGAGCAGGCCCATCTCTTCGGAGTCTTCGGGCTGCAGCTCCATCGGGAGCATCGAGAAGGAGCCGCAGGCTTTGCACTGGAGCCGATCCATACGAGGCGGAAGGATTGAGCGTGGGGGCATTTTGCGGCTCATACGGAACAGAAAAGGGCAAGTTCACCCTTCCTGTCGTCTTCATGCCCAGCCGATGGAGCCGACAACCGATATAGCCGTAGAACGCGCGCCTGCTCTCCCTACTGATGCCCCCCTCGAAACGCCCGCCCCTCTCCCGCCGGATCGCCGCCGGGCCGCACGCCGACCTCCGGGATCGCTTGGCGGCGCACGTGCCCTACCTCGCCGAGTTGGACGCGCCGCCCGTCATCCCCGAGGCGCCCGGCCCGGAGGGCGTCTTCTCGATTGCGACGTACAATGTGCACCGCTGGACGGGCGTGACGGGTGGCCGCACCTTCGCCCCCGAGCGCGCCTTCGCTGTCATCGACGAACTGGAAGCCGACGTGATCGCGTTGCAGGAGGTGCTGCGACCGTTTAAGGGCGACGACCCCCTGGCAATGCTCGCCCAGGACCTGGGCTATGCCCTCGCGTTCGTCTGCACGCGCGTGCACCGGCGCGGGGAACTCGGCAACGCCGTCCTGGCCCGCTGGCCGCTGGCTGCCGCCTTCGCCATCGACCTCTCGTTCGGACGACTGGAGCAACGCGCTGCCCTTGCCGTGCAGCTTCGCAGCGCCGTCGGTCCGATGACGATTGCGGCCGCCCACCTCGCCCTCGTGGACCGGACGCGCACGCGGCAGGTGGAAGCGCTCCTGACCCATCCGCAGATTGCGCGCGGCCCGGTCGTGCTCCTCGGCGATATGAACGCGTGGCGCACCAGCAAGGCGGCGCGCGACCTCGACCGCGAGTTCGTCACACGCCACCACAACGCCAACTGGCCCGCCTCGTGGCCGTCGGTCCGGCCCGTCCTCGCGCTAGACCGTGCCTATAGCCGCGGCGCTCGCCTCAATGCGCTCCAGGCCCACACCTCCGCCGCTGCCCGTAAAGGCTCCGACCACCTGCCCATCGTCGCGACCGTGGTGCCGGAACCGGAGGCGTAACGGATCACATGCCTAAAGCGATGGGCGCAGCGAGCAGTTCATCCGGGATGGCGAAGGCATCGACGAGTGCGACGGCGTCAGGGCGGAGCAGGCCGAGGAGCGTGTTGACCTCGGCGCGAATGGCTTTGGCCTTCGGCGCATCGATGTAGTGCTCTTCCAAGAACCAGCCGCGGTCGCGCTCAAGGTGCGAGAGGGCATAGAGCGCACTGACGCGCTCCAGTACGTCTTTCTCTCGGCTTGGCTCGGCTTCGGCGACGGCTGCTTGCAGGCGGTCGAGGACGAGGCGTTCAGCGTGCGCCCAGGCCAGCGTGAGCAGGTGATCCTGCACCTCGATGAACGCATCGAACGAGTCCATGCCGTCGTCCATGCGGCGCTTGAGGCGGCTGGCGGCGGAGATGAGCAGGTCGCGCTCGCGGCTCTCGAACAGGCTGGCGTGCAGCGCCGGATCGAGGAGGTGCGCCTCGCTCGTCTTGCGCCGCACGAGCAGGTTCGGGTCGCCGATCTTGACCTCAACGCGCTCGCGAAGCTTGCCCAAGAGCCCGAAGAAATCTAGGTTGGTGAACTCCTCCTTGTAGCCGGCCAGCAGGCTCTTGGCCACCTGGAGCAAGAGCACCGTGTTGTCGCCCTCGAACGTCGTGAAAATGTCGGAGTCGGCCTTGAGCGCGGCGAAGCGGTTTTCGGCGCGGTAGCCTTCGCCGCCGCACGCCTCGCGCCCCTCCTGAATGGATCGCGTGGCGTGATCGGTCGCGAACGCCTTGAGCGCCGCGGCCTCGGCTTCGATGG
>JABDIZ010000181.1 GCA_013003465.1 Rhodothermaceae bacterium | reverse complement strand
TAGACCGCGTTCACGTCGCCCCACTGCTCAATGTTCTCCACCATCACCGTGCACTTCACCACGTCGTCGAGCGACGACCCGTTGCGCTCCAGCACCGCCTTGATGTTCTCCATGGTCTGCCGCGTCTCGGCCGCAATCCCGCCCGCCACGAGCGCCCCCGTGTTGTCCGTGCCGATCTGGCCGGACAAGTACAGCATGGACCCCACCCGCACGGCATCCGAAAACGGGAAGGACGAAGTCGTGTCGGCCCTCAGGTAGTCAACGGACGGGGGATCGGGCGGTGACACGTCCGCCGGTCGTTCCTCCGGCGCGCAGGCCGACACCAACAGGATCGGGCAGAGCAGGGCCATCCAGAACGAGCGAGACACGACGGCGAGCGGGCAGGCTATGGAGTCAGTGGGCCGTCAAGGTACGTGGAGGGCACGGTCTTGCGACGGGCATTGGCCCCAGCCGCTTACCTTGTGTGCGCTTAGGCCGTCGACTTTCCGTCCGTCGCTATGTACTCCAGAAGACAGTTTCTTGGCGCCGTGGGCGGCCCTGCTGCCGCATCCGTGGCGATCGCTTCGTTGAAGCCGGCCTCTCTTCCCGGCCTCCTCGACACACTGGCCCAGTACACCGGATCGCCGGAGGAAGCTGCGCGCGATGAGGACTTCTGGCGGGACATCCAGCAGGCGTTTACGGTCGACCGATCCCTGGTCAATCTGAACAACGGAGGTGTGAGCCCGGCCCCGGCTGCCGTCCAGGAGGCCATGAAGCGGCATCTCGACTATTCCAACGAGGCGCCGGTGTATACGATGTGGCGGATCCTCGAGCCGCAGAAGGAGGGGACCCGACAACGGCTCGCCCGCGCCTTCCGCTGCGATCCAGAGGAGATTGCCATCGTCAGGAATGCATCGGAGGGGCTGCAGATTTGCCAGCTCGGCATCGACCTGGCCCCAGGCGACGAGGTGCTCACGACGACGCACGACTACGGGCGCATGCTGACCACCTTCCGCCAGCGCGAGCGGAGGGAGGGCATCGTCATGAAACAGTTCGCCCTGCCCATCCCGGCCGAGGACGAGGACGACGTCGTGGCCCTGTTCGAGCAGCACATCACGCCCCGGACGAAGGTCATCCTGATGTGCCACATCGTGAACATCACGGGGCAGATCCTGCCGGTCAAGCGCGTCGTGCAGATGGCGCGCAATTACGGCATCCCCGTCATCGTAGACGGCGCGCACTCCTTCGCCCATTGGGATTTCACGCTCGACGACCTCGATTGCGACTACTACGCGACCAGCCTGCACAAATGGCTTTATGCCCCGCACGGAACGGGCATGCTGTACGTCCGCAAAGAGAAGATCCGGGAGCTCTGGCCCATGATGGCCGCCGCCGAGGCCCAGGACGACGACATCCGCAAGTTCGAGGAGATCGGGACGCACCCGGCTGCGAACCACCTGGCCATCGCCGACGCCCTGACGTTCCACGAGGGGATTGGTCCGAAGCGGAAAGAAGAGCGGCTCCGCTACCTGTTCAACTACTGGGCCGAGCCCTTACTGGCGCACGACCGGGTGGTCCTGCACACCAGCCGACGGCCCGGCCTGTCCTGCGGCATCGGCACCGTCCAAATCGAGGGGATCGACTCGGGAGCGATCGGCCGCTACCTGTGGGACACCCACCGGATCATCATCACGCCCATCAAGCACGCCGAGTTCGAAGGCAATCGGATCACCCCGAACGTGTACACCACGCTCGAAGAGTTGGACCGCTTCGTGGAGGCGATGGAGACCATTCTTCGGGAGGGCCTTCCAGATCGGTATCGGACCGAGTGAGCTAGGTATTCGACCGTTGTCCGTACGCCCGAGAGCGTGGATTCCCTATGGGCCCAGTGTCTCGGCGCGTTTTCAAACCTATCGTTGCCTGTGACGGTCGGTATGGACAGGCCCTTTCCGCGGGCAGGTCATCCCGCTCAATAACGACCGGGGTTAGATCGGTCGCATCGCGCGTGTCTACGCCTATAGCGGAGCCAAGCCGCACCATCTGATGCACAGCGGCCTCGTTTGTTATGCGTGCCGGGAGCCAGGCGCGCCTGGCTCCCTATGTTGACGTGTGAGCACTACGGAGCAGGGCATGAGCTTTCCAATCATCATGCACCCGGAGGGCGGTGACGTGTCGGTCACCCTGGCCGTTGACCTGAGCTTCGGGGCCATCTGGGCCTACACCTACGCGAGCCACAAGCCGCCCCCCTTCAGGGGTACCGACGAAGACGGGCCTCCCGAGCCCTTCCCCCTCGGCAGCCCTGCCGACCTCGATTTCCGCGTGCACGCCTGGGATGTCGCAGTCGTCCGCGTCGGCGACGACTCTGTGACGGGCACAGTGACGCTCACTTGGACGCAGCAACCACACGATGCGAATGCCGATACGGGCGAAGGGGCAGGGACCGTCCTCAAGCAGCGAGAGTATCCCATCGAGATCGAAGGGGCGGCGGCAATAGCGAAAGTCGAGGATGATGCGGAGTTCGAACTCGGTCAGCCAGAGCCGCCGCCGCCGCTCGCGGATGCGTCCGACGCCACCGGCGACGAGGAGGGCGCGCCATGACCCACCTCGTGTCTTACAACCGGCGGCTCCTCCAGGGCGTGGCGTTGGCCGGGCTGTGGGTCGGTCTGTTTTCCGTGTCCGACGCGCAAGGGCCCATCCCTCTACCCGAAGCCACTACGCCTGACAGCCTCGATCACTACTTCATCGACTTCAGCGTGCCGGACCTCGCGGCGTTCACGCTGCTTGGACTTGAGGGCAGCCAGGTGTCGCGCCCTGGGAATGTCCGGGAGCTCGCGTTCGCGCTGTCCAATGCCATCGGGGAGGAGGGGGCCGCCGCGCAGGGTGTGGGGGTGGAGGTGGCGCTCCCCCGGATTCTCGCGCAGCCGCGTACACTCCGGGAGTATCGGGGCCTCCGCGACCGCTTCACGCTCTCCTTCGCGACCCTACGCGAGCAAGACACGACACGGTTTGGCGTCGGCTTCCGCTGGGTCCCCGTGGACACCGGCGATCCGTACGAGGCCACCGGCCTGCACGCGGACCTCCGCCGGTACGTGCGAGAGGCGCTCGATACAGGGGTCAATGCGGAGGAACGTGCCCGTTTTCAGAACGACCTCGTGGACCGGTTGCGGCCTGCAGGCTTTCCGCGCGATGCGATCCGAGGCATCCGCGCGCGCCTCGATCCACAGCCGGATTCGCTACGTCGCCTGCCCGAGGCGTTCACGGCCGCCGACGCACGCCAGCGGCTGACCCCGCTCCTGAACTCCCTGGGCATCATTGCCACCGACGTGCAAGAGGCCGCTCTCCGTGAGGTCACTGAACGCTATGCGCTCCTCGTACGCCTCGCCAAGAGTGCTGACGTGTGGGCCACCCTGGAGGAGCACGTCGTCGCCTTGAAAGATTCGTTCCGTGCAGCGACCTGGAACGCCTTCTCGCTTCAGTTCGCTGCGGGGGCCACGGTGCGCGCTGTCACCGTAGAGGATATCCGGGTCGATGCGATCAGTGCGTTCTCGGGGCTCACCCTGCCCCTCACCCGACGCAGCCAACTCGTCGTTCACGGTCAGGTCCATCTTCCGTTCGACGACGACGATCCACTCACAGCGTACGATGATGGACTCCGTGCCTCGATCGGAGGGCGGCTCCTCGTTGGCTCTGCGACGCAGCGGTTCTCTCTTGAAGCGCTCTATGGCACGAACGACCCGCGCCTCGAGGGCGACAGCCACACCCGATTCACCGTCGGGGGGGAGTTTCGCGTCTCCGAAGGGGTCTACCTCGAACTCGCCACCGGTCTCGACGATGCGAAGAGCAGCCCAGCTCAGTTCCTCACGCTCGGTTCGCTGAAGTACGCACTCCGGCAGGATCGCCGTTTTGCCTCGCCCTGAACGCATACGGGCCCGGAGCCTTCGCCCCGAGCCACTTCTATGTTCAACGGGAATGGGGGCGTTACCGCAGGACGGTTACGCGCTGTGTCACGATCTGGTCGGCGCATCGAACGCGGATTAGGTAGATGCTTGCGGGCAGGTAGGTCGTAACATGCATGCTCTACGGAAATCGAGCCCGATCAATGCGTTCACCGTTCGTCTGCCTGCTCCTCGCCGTTATTCTCCCCGGTCTTAGCAGCACGGCCTTCGCCCAGGACCGCCTGGCGCCGCTCCCCACGCGCACCGTCGCTGTCACCTTCGATGACCTCCCGGCGAGCGGCGGCCCGGGTGGTCTCCCCTGTGACCGCGACCGCGTGCTCGACCTCACCGACCGGCTCCTCGCGCACTTAGCCGCCCAAGAGGTCCCTGCCATCGGGTTCGTCAACGAAGGGCGCGACTGCGAGGACGTCGTAACGGCGGTACTTACCCGCTGGCTCGACGCCGGGCACGATCTCGGCAACCACACCGCTACGCACATCGACATCAACAACGTGCCGATTGCGGCCTACCTCGACAACATCGCGCAGGGCGAGATCATCACGCGGCGGCTGCTCGGCGCGCGTGGACGAGCGCTCCGCTACTTCCGCCATCCGTACCTCCATGCGGGCGACACGGCTGAGAAGAAAGAAGCCGTCGAGGCGTTTCTCGCCGAACGTGGCGTCCGTATCGCGCCCGTCACGCTCGACAACAGCGAGTGGATCTTCGCCCACGCCTACAGCATCGCCCTCACGCGCGGCGACATGGACGCCGCCGCGCGCATCCGCGCCACCTATCTCGATTGGTTCGAGACTGTCTTCACGCACTTCGAAGCGTGGAGCCTCGACGTGCTCGGCTATGAGCCGCCGCAGGTGCTCTTGCTCCACGCCAACCTCCTCAACGCCGACGCCTTCGGCGGCCTGGCCGAGCGGATGAAGTCGCGTGGTTACCGCTTCGTCACGCTCGACGAGGCGATGGCCGACCCAGCCTACGACCAGCCGGACCCGTACATCGGCGAGTGGGGGATCTCGTGGCTGCACCGCTGGGCGCGCGGGCAGGGCCTGGAGGTAGAGTGGGAGCCCGACGCGCCCGACTGGGTCAACGCCTACCGCACCGAGTAGGAAACCCGTTCCCGGCGCGGCGTACAAAGCGCTCGCGCTCGCCTCCCCGCCTGTGGAATCGCCCGACCAACCCACGCTGTTTCGCCGCGTCCGCGCCCTCCTGAGGGACCAGGAGGGCGAGGGCATCTCGCCCGCTCCCGGGCCGAAGCCGATGGGGGAAGAACGGCTGCGCGTCACACTCGACCGTTCGGAGAGTGGTGCGCCCGCCGCCGGGCACGCCGTCCGCGACCTCTTCTCGACCGACGAGATCTTCCAGCGCCTCGTCGCCACGGCCGACGAGGAGTTCGTGCGCAGCGACCGCCTGCTGTTCCTCTCGGGCCTCGCGGCGGGCCTTTCGATCGGCCTCTCGTTCGTGGCGCGCGCGGCCATCACGGCCGAGACCGGGAGCGCTATCCTCGGCAACCTACTCTACCCGGCGGGCTTCCTGCTGATCGTGCTCGGGCGCTACCAGCTCTTTACCGAGAACACGCTCACGCCGGTCACGCTCGTGCTCACGCGCATCGCCAGCGTGCCCAAGCTGTTGCACCTCTGGGCCGTCGTCCTCACCGCGAATGTGGCGGGCGCTGCGCTCGCCGCGATGGCCTTCGCCTGGACGCCGCTCTTCGACCCGGACACGGCGGAGATCGCCCGCGGCTTTGCCGCGCACGGGCTGGAGTTCTCGTCCAGCGCGCTCTTCTGGAAAGGTCTGATGGCGGGCTGGATCGTGGCGAGCATGGTGTGGCTCAACCACGCCGCGCGTGAGACGACGGCGCGCCTGCTGATCGTGATGGTGCTGATGACGCTGATCCCGAGCGCGGACCTCTTCCACTGCATCATCGGCTCGTGCGAGGCGCTCTACCTCGTCTTCCAGGGCGCGGCGCCGCTCGGCGAGGCCGCCCGCTTCTTTGGCGCCGTGGTGCTGGGCAACACCGTCGGCGGCGTGTTGCTCGTCGGCATCCTCAACTTCGCGCAGACACGCCGCCAGCGCTTCCCCGACCGCGACTGCGACGACCTCGCCCTGACCTGGCGCGAATTCATGTTCGGGCAGGGCGCCGGGCGCCCGCGCGTCGCGAGCACGAATGGGGAGAGCGCTACAGGCGTCGAAGTCGCGAGCGAGTCGGAAAGCCTCCTCGACCAGCCGGTCATGGGCACCGAGGACGCCGAAGTTTCGGACGAGACCATCGAAGAACCACCGCCTGCGGGTTAGGCGACGGCGGGCTCCAGCATCGTGATGGTGCCGAGGGCAGCGTCCGTCAGCACGGGCACGCCGATGGGGAGCGTGTGAACCGGTGTCACGTGGCCGATGGGCGCGCCGGTCCAGGCTGGGCGCGGGATCGTCGTCAGGTGATCGCTGAGGAGCCACGCGAGGCCGCCACGCCCGAATTCGTCGGAGGTGCAGCGGCGGCACTGCCCGAAGACAAGCGCGGCCATCTCGTCGAAGAAGCCCGCCAAGCGGAGCTGCGTCAGCATCCGGTCGATGCGGTAGAGCGACTCGTTGGTCTCCTCCAGGAAGATGACGTGGTCGCGGAAGTTGGGCAGGAACGGCGTGCCCGCCATCGCCGAGACCACCGACAGGTTGCCGCCAATCAAGGGTCCCTCGGCGATACCCGTGCGGATCGGCTGGTAGGCCTGCTGCCCGCTGCTGCGCTCATCGTCTTCGGCCTCCGTGCGCGGGTCGAGGCGCAGCCGCTCGCCGTGCATGAGGACCTGACGGAAGGAGGCCGTAGTGCGGCGGTTCCACGTCGAGCGGCCGACGGGGCCGTGGAAGGTGACGAGGCCGCTCCGCGCGTAGATGGCCAGCAGCAGCGCCGTGATATCCGAGTAGCCGATGAGCGGCTTGGGGTGGGCGCGGATGACGTTGTAGTCGAGCAGCGGGAGAATGCGAGCGCAGCCCCAGCCGCCGCGCATGGCCAGAATGCCGTCCACCGACGGGTCGGTGAACATCGCCATGAGGTCGTCGGCGCGCTGCGCGTCGGTCCCGGCGAGGTAGCCGTGCTGCTCGAAGATGAACCGCCCCGACTTGGTGCGGAAGCCCACGGCATCCAACTCCTCCTGCGTGTCCTCAAGCTGGCGGCGGCTTGTGAGCTTTCCTGCCGGGGCCACGAGGCCGATGGTACCACCCGCGCGTAGGCGCGGCGGCCGGATCAGCGGTGGCGGGGCGGTCAGGTCGGGCCACGGGGCCAGCGGCATGGGCGGGCGCACGGGCACCTGCTGTGCCTCAGAAGCAGTCAGGGCGAGGG
>JABDIZ010000135.1 GCA_013003465.1 Rhodothermaceae bacterium | reverse complement strand
CAAGCCGAAGCGGAGGGCCTCATCATGGACCGTCGGCAGCGTCTCGTGCAGGCCCCGCCCGCGCAGGTCTTCGCGGAGGCCAAACGCATCGGCGGGGCGAACGGCTGGCTCTATGCCAACCCGCTCTGGAAGCTGCGCGGGCTGCTGGATCAACTCGTCGGCGGACCCGGCTTGCAACGCGGGCGCCGCCAGCAGGACAACATCCGTGAAGGTGAGGCGCTCGACTTCTGGCGGGTCGAGACTATCGAACCCGGCCGACTCCTGCGCCTGCGCGCCGAGATGAAGCTGCCGGGCCGCGCCTGGCTCGAATTTCTCGTTGAGCCGGATGAGGCTGCACCCACCGGTTCGTCACAGACGCGCCTCACGCAGACGGCCTACTACGAGCCGAAAGGACTGCTGGGCCTGGCCTACTGGTACAGCCTCGTACCCATCCACCCATCCATCTTCAAAGGTATGCTCGGGCAGCTCGCCCGGCGGGCTGAACAAGCCTACCGAGGATCGGGCGCGACGGCAGGCGAGCCGGAGCTGGCCTGACTGAACCCCGCGCTCGCTACGCTTCGCCCTGGACCTGCATGAAACCCGGTTGGCGCCCGAAACGGCGTTCGTGAGCCTCTACCTCGCGGAGAGCCTCCATCAGCGCCATTTCCTGCAGCGCTTCTTCGATGATGTCTTGGAGCAAATCACGCTCCTCGTCAAGCACCTCAACGAGGGCCTCCTTGAGGGCCTGTTTGAGGGTGCCGTCGGCAGTATCCGAACGGGGCATGGGAAAAGGGGCTGCGCGCGTCAGAGGGAGGGATGCAAAAGGTAGGGCACAGACGTGAGAAAACAAGCCCCTCTGGTTTGCCCCGAAACAGGGCACCCGGGCGTCTCTTCAAGCCGACACGTCGCCGTTCTGTTCCGCCACGAACTGGCGGTAGTGCTCGAAGCGGTCGAGGATGCGCGCGACGTACTCAACGGGCTCTAGGCCGCGGCAGAAGCCGTGCCGCACGACCGGATCGGTGTACCAGCGCCGTTCGCTCTTGCGGAGGAGCCAGAACGCGACATCGGCCCACACCTTCGGATCGTCGCCGTGCTTCTCGGCGAGGCGCTGCGCGTCCATGACGTGCCCGGCCCCGGCATTGTAGGAGGCGAGGACAAACTTGAGGCGCTCCTCCGGGTCGGCGATGGTGTCGTTCCAGTAGGTCTCCTCCAGCCAGCGGAGGTAGCGCACGGCGCCGTCTACGTTCTGCTCGGGATCGAAGGGGTCGCTCACGCCGAGGTCCCCGGCGGTGCCGGGCATGAGTTGGAGCAACCCCATGGCTCCGGCCCACGACTCGGCACGCGGCCGGAACCGGGATTCCTGATAGGTCTGCGCGGCGAGGAGGCGCCAGTCCCAGTCGATCTGGGCCGCGTTGCGCCGCAGGAGGTCATCCCAATCGGAGAGCGTGCCCGTCTCGCCGGTCAGGTAACGGCTGGCTACGCGCTCGCGGTAGCCGCGCCGGTCCACGAAGTATTTCTGGTAGAGCGTGCGGATCGGCCCCTGGTCCCGGTTGGCCTCGATCCAGGTGTTGAGCGCGTTGAGCAACTCGGGGGCGTTGCCACGCACAGCCCACGTGACAGGGTGCTCGTCCCCGATCGCAGGCGAGACGACGAGGTTCTGGTTGAAACTCTCTTCGAGTTCCGCGACGTTCTCCTGGGCCACCGTGAACGGGATCTGCGCGTCGGCCACCTGCCGGATCAGCCGCTCGCTCGTCGTGTCCACCTCGATCACCCGGATGTCGCCCGTGACTCGGTCTTCCAGTTCGATCAGCCGCTCCACGTAGGCATGATCTTCGGGGACGTAGACGTCTTCGCCTGCGAGTTCGGCCGGACGATTGATCGTGCGGGCGCGCACCTCCAAAATCTGCGGCTCTGTTGAGATGTGCGCATCCGCGAGGTTGGAATCCGCGACGGTGTCCTCGGCCAAGTCGGTCAGGCCGCTGCTGGGCGCTGCCTCGCGCTGCACGACCATCGGGCGCGTGCGGTACAGCTCTGCTGAAAAGGCGAAGTTGAGCGTGTCCTCCTCGGTCGGGACGATCCGCGCTGCGCCGATGTCGCCGTCGCCGCGGTTGAGCATGGCGAAGAGGCTATCGCGCGGGACCACCTGCATGCGCAGGTTGATGTCCATCTCTTCGGCGAAAGCCTTGAGCATCTCGTACTCGTAGCCCATTGGCTGCCCGCGGTAGAGAACGTACGAAGTCGCGTTGTAGGCCGTCAGCGCGACCAGTGTATCGCGTTCGGCGATGGCCCCGAGGTCGCGGTCAATGGGAGGCGGAAAGCGGGGTACATCCCCCGGCGAGCGGAATGACGCATACGCGGCCAGCACAAGGCCCGGCAGGACGAAGAGCGATAGAAAGACGGCGATATAGCGCTTTTTGAGGCGGGTTGCGAACATGAGAGAGGAGGGTAGTCAACAATACAGCGGACCGTCTGCGCTTACAGACCCAAGACGGGAATGCGTCCCCGTTTGAGGTGCCCGGCCTGACGCTTCGCGACGAGCCGCGCGATACCGGCAATCAGGCTCGACGCCGCCGTCCAGGCCAGTGCCTCATTCCACGCAGTATCGACCGAGGCGGGGTTAGCGGGCGGCTTCTTGCCCGTTGTCAGCGACCAGCCGCGCTTGAGCGCCGTCCGAGTGAGGAGCGCCGCCCCGCCGGCTGCGAGAAAGGTGAGAGCTTTCCAAGCGGTTTCATCGGAGATCTTCATGGAGAGAGGAGCACTCGTGCAAAGAGAGGCGCTCGTCTTACGCATCAGGCGCACGCGGTTCTCCATGAACTCCCGATGGACCGACCGTCTGT
>JABDIZ010000134.1 GCA_013003465.1 Rhodothermaceae bacterium | reverse complement strand
GGATAGGGGCCGAGGCTATCCGTTTGAAAGGTCTGGCCTACATAGGCTGTAAGCGAAGGCCTGACGGACGCCCCGGCATGCGTTCGCCGCAGAGAAAACCCCCTCAGACCGGCTGATCTGAGGGGGTTCGGGGTGTGGAGCTAAGGAGATTCGAACTCCTGACCTCTTGAATGCCATTCAAGCGCTCTACCAACTGAGCTATAGCCCCGGCAAGAAAGCACAAACTACAAAGCACGCTGAGGGCGAGTCAATTGAGGGCGTGCAAAGAACGCGCGGACGCGTACATCCGGTAAGGCTCGGTACCTTCGGGCGCTTCTCTCCAGTAACCGCATGCCTGACGCTGCTTCTCTTCCAATCCACGTCGCCAAGTTCGGGGGCACGTCCGTAGGCACGCCCGAGCGAGTGCAGGGTGTAGTGGACTTGGCGACGAGCACGGCGCCCGACCATCGGCGCATCGTCGTGTCCTCGGCGTTCGGCGGCGTGACGGACCGCTTGCTGGCGGCCATCGACGCAGCCAAAGCGCGCACGGGCGAGCATCAGCCGATCCTCAACGAGGTCCGGCAGCGGCACGCCGAGGCACTTGCTGTGCTGGCGTCCGAGGACGAACAGCCCGTGCTCACCGCCGAACTCGACGCCCTCTGGACGGCCGTCCGCGAACTGCTCGACGGCGTCTACCTCCTCCGCGCCTGCGACCGTCGCTTTCAGGATGCCATCGTCTCGGCAGGCGAGCGCGCGTCGGTGCCGCTCGTCGCCGCTGCGTTCCGTTCGGCTGGGCACTCCGCCGTCGCGCTCGACGCGCGCGACCTGATCCGCACCGACGACGCCTTCGGCGAGGCCACCGTCGATTTCGAGACGACCGGGCGGCTCATCCGCGAGGCGTTCGCCGCCATCCCGCCGGGCACGCTGGCCGTCGTGACGGGCTTCATCGCCACCACGCCCGAGGGCGTGACGACCACGCTCGGTCGCTCCGGCTCAGACTACACCGCGACGATCCTCGCCGGAGCACTCAGAGCGACCGAGTGTGTCATCTGGACCGATGTAGACGGCGTGCTCTCCGCCGATCCGCGCGTCGTCCCCGAGGCGTTTTCGCTCCCACACCTGAGCTACGAGGAGGCCGCCGAGTTGGCTCACTTCGGCGCCAAGGTGCTGCACCCGCGCACCATGCGCCCGCTCCAGCGCGAGGGCATCCCGCTCATCATCAAGAACACGCTCAACCCCGACGCGGCCGGAACGATGATCGGGCCGGAGCGTGAGGCGACCGACGGGCGCATCAAGGCGGTCACCGCCGTGCGTGGGGCCGCGCTCGTTCGTCTGGCCGGTGCAGGCGTGCTCGGCGCCCCCGACCTCACCGCTCGCGCCTTCGCCACCCTTGCCGACGCACGCATGGACGTGCAACTGATCGCGCAGGCGTCGAGCGAGGGAAGCCTCTGTTTTGCCGTCAAGGAGACTGTCGCCGACGAAGCGGTGCGTTTGCTGAACCACGAGTTTCGGCGCGAGTGCGAGCGGGGCGATCTCCACGGCGTTGAGGCCGAGACGGGCGCCGCCGTCGTGGCAGCCGTGGGCGACTTTATGCGCGACGCGCCGGGGCTGGCGGGCAAGATGTTCGCCACGCTCGGACGGGCGCACGTCAACGTCCGCGCCATCGCGCAGGGGGCCAGCGAGCACAATATCTCCGCGGTCGTCGCTGACGCCGATGCGCCGCAGGCCATGCGCGCGCTCCACGAAACGTTCGCGCTCCGCCGCACGCGCGCCCACGTCTTCGTGATCGGCGCGGGCACGCTCGGACGGAAAGTCCTCGATCTGCTCGATCAGCAGGCGCCGCTGCTCCGCGAAGCGCACCGCCTAAACCTTCGCCTCGTCGGTGTGGCCGATTCGAGGCGGATGGTGTTCGATGAGGCCGGGATGCCTCCAGCGGAGACGGCGAACCGACTGAGCGAGCGCGACGCTGCCGAGTTGGATGCTGTGATCAACCGCTTGACAGCGGCGCGGTTGGAGCGCCTGATCGTTGTCGATGCGACGCCGTCGGCAGCCGTCGCCGCGCGTCATCCCGATCTGTTGCGCGCCGGAATCGCGGTGGTGACGCCCAACAAGGCGGCGACGAGTGTGGACGCGGCGTCGTGGCAGGCGGCCCAGCAGGCGGCCCAGCAGGGCGAAGCGCCCTACCTTTACGAGACGACCGTCGGGGCAGGCCTCGGCCTCGTTGCGACGGTGCGCGATCTGGTGCGGACGGGCGACACGATCCACCGCATCGAGGGCGTGCTCTCGGGGACGCTCGCCTTCGTCTTCAACGCCCTGCGCGACGGCGCGTCTTTCTCCGAAGCGGTTGGGCTCGCCCGGGCCCACGGCTACACCGAGCCCGACCCGCGCGACGACCTCTCAGGCCGCGATGTGGCCCGCAAGCTCGCCACGCTCGCCCGCGAACTTGGCCTCCCCACCGACCCGGCCCATGCCGCGGTCGAATCGCTCGTGCCCGAGCCGCTGCGCGGCGTCCCGCTTGCTGCCTTTCTCCTCCGGCTCCCCGAGTTCGACGCCGTCTGGGAGGAACGTCTCGCTGGGGGCGAGCATCAGTACGTGGCGCGTCTCGACGCGGAGGGCACCATCCACGCGGGCGTGGAAGGGGTGCTCGGCGATTCGCCGCTGCATGGCCTACGGGGTCCGGCGCTCGTCGTGGCGTTCCACACGGCGCGCTATGCACCCGAGCCGCTCGTCATCCGGGGCCCCGGCGCCAGCGCCGATGTGACGGCCGCTGTCCTCCTCGCCGACATCGTCCGCGCCGCCGAAGCCATGCGGTAGGTCCCGTTCAGTTGCCGCTCGGCGGGATGCCCTCGAACAGGTAGGCGGCCAGCGCCTCGTTCGTCGTCTCCGCCGTGTCGTTCACGCCAGGAAAAGGCGTTTCGAGGACAAGGACGCCGCCTACGAGGATGCGCGCGGTCAGGCCGACTTCATTGGCGGGAGCCGTGCGTGTAGCGGTGACTCGCACGAGTTGCTCGCGTCCATTTTCGAAGGGCACGGATTGAATCCACGGCAGTTGCGTGGTGGAGAGTGAGATCGTTTGCCCGTCGCTGTCGGTGTAGGCAACCGAGTCAGCCACTGCAGAGCCAAAGGTGGGTGAGGGGACGACCTCGTAGCGGATCGTCGTGGAGCCGGGGCCGGCTGGCGGCGGTGGCATGGTGACCGTGCTGCTGTCGCAGCCGACGAAGAAGAGGGTGACGAGGAGGACAAGGAGACGGAGCATGAAGCGGTAATGCGGATCAGGTTTCGATAGTAAAGAACGCGAATTTCGCGCTGTTCGGCTCACGGCGCACGCCCGTACCTTGGGTCTTCGTTTTCCCGCTCCGCACCTGAGGTATGAAGCTCGCTCTCGTAGGAACCGGCCGCATGGGCCAGGCTGTCGAGGTCCTCGCCCAAGCCGAAGGCCACGCCATCGTGGCCCGCTTCGATGCGGCGCACCCGCTCCTCGACGCCCGCGACCCCGACGACTTGAACGGCGCCGAGGTGTGCATCGACTTCTCGCTGCCCGACGTAGCGCTGGACCACCTGCACCGCTACAGCTTCTGGGGTGTGGACGCGGTGGTCGGCACGACCGGCTGGTACGATGAGCTTGGCAAGGTGCGCGAGTGGGTAGCGGAGGGACAGAACGGCGTCCTCTACGCGCCTAACTTCTCGCTCGGCGTGGCCGTACTCGTCCGCGCCCTGCGTGGGGCCCTCCCCCTACTCGACCAACTGTCCGACTACGATCCGTGGGTCCACGAACTCCACCACACCGGCAAGGTAGACAGCCCGAGCGGCACCGCCCGTCTCCTCGCCGACGAACTGCTCGCGGGCCTCGCGCGTAAGGAACGCCTCGACGCGGAAACACAGCACGGTGCCATCGCGCCGGAGGTGCTCCACGTCTCGTCCACGCGCGCCGGACACCTCTTCGGCGAGCACACCATCGGCTTCGACAGCGCTATGGATCAACTCTCGTTCACGCACATCGCCAAAGACCGCCGCGCCTTCGCCGCTGGGGCCGTCCGCGCTGCCGCGTGGGTCCAAGGTCGTACCGGTCTTTTTACTCTGGACGACATGCTGGAGGATGTGGTGGGTCGGGGCATCGGATCATCGGGTCATGGATGATCGTGCACAACCGGCATACCCCTCCGACCGCCCGACCGCTCACCCTTCTGCCCTCTCCATGAAACAGCCTGTCTTCCGCGGCACCGCGCCTGCGCTCATCACGCCGTTTACTGCGGACGACCGCATTGACGAAGCCGCGCTGCGCCGCGTGATCGACGTTCAACTCGCGGGCGAAGGCGACTTCGATGGCGTCGAAGCGCTCGTCGTGCTCGGCACCACGGGCGAGAACCCGACCATCATGCCGGACGAGCGCCGTCGTCTCGTCGAGTTTGTGATCGAGCACGTGGCCGGACGTGTATCGGTCGTCGTGGGGACGGGGACGAACAACACGGCGCAGAGCGTCACCTTCTCCAAAGAAGCGGCCGATGCCGGAGCGGATGGCCTGCTCGTCGTCGGGCCGTATTACAACAAGCCGACGCCAGACGGCGTCCTCGGGCACGTCGCGGCGATTGCCGATGCGACGGACTGCCCGATCATCCTCTATAACGTGCCGGGCCGCACGGGCTCCAACCTCACCACCGAGACGCAACTTCGTGTGGCCGAGGAGATCCCCAGTGCCGTCGGGACGAAGGAGGCGAGCGGCAACCTCAACCAGATCGCCGACATCCTCGCGCACCGGCCCGAGGGCTTCGCCGTCTACTCCGGCGATGACGACCTTACGCTGCCTATGCTCGCGCTCGGCGCAGACGGGCTCGTGAGCGTCTGCGCCAACGCCATTCCCGGCGCGACGAGCGAGTTGGTCCGCCGCGGCCTCGCCGGTGATTTCGACGGCGCCCGCGCTCTCCACTTCCGCCTTCTCGACGCCATGCGCGCCAGCTTCGCCGAGGCCAACCCCGGCCCGGTCAAGGCCGTGATGGCTGAGATGGGCCTGATCGAGAACCGCGTCCGTTTGCCCCTCGCGCCCCTCTCCGACGCCAATCGTGTGCGCGTTCTCGACGCCTACCGTCCCCACGTCTCCACTGCCGTCTCTGCCTGATGCCGCCACTCTCCAAGGTTCGTTCGCTCATTGAAACCTACGTCGGGCAACCGGCTGATGATCTGGACCGAGACGCTGCGCGTGGCGCGTTCGAGGCGTTTCTTACACTGCTCGAACACGGCGAAGCCCGCTCGGCCGAGCGCGATGCCGGCGGCACGTGGCGCGCCAACGCGTGGGTCAAGCAGGGCATCCTGCTCGGCTTCCGCCTCGGTGCCATCGTGGACTTCTCCAGCGGTGCGTTCTCGTTCTTCGACAAGGAGACGTTCCCAGCGCGGCAGCTCCACGCCGCCGACGGCGTCCGAGTCGTGCCCGGCGGCTCGACGATCCGGCGCGGGGCGTACGTGTCCAGCGGGGTCGTCTGCATGCCGCCGATGTATGTCAACGTGGGCGCGTACGTGGACGAGGGGACGATGGTGGACAGCCACGCGCTCGTCGGGAGCTGTGCGCAGATCGGCAAGCACGTCCACCTCTCGGCTGCGGCGCAGGTGGGCGGCGTGCTGGAGCCCATCGGTGCCGTGCCTGTCGTGATCGAAGACGACGTGTTCGTGGGCGGCGGCTGTGGGATCTACGAAGGGACCATCGTCCGCGAACGAGCGGTTCTCGCGGCAGGCGTCATCCTCACCCGCTCCACTCGCGTCTACGACCTCGTCCACGAAACCATCCTGCGGTCCTCCGCCGGCGCCGCGCTGGAGATTCCGGCCGGAGCTGTGGTGGTACCCGGCACGCGCGCCGTGGACTCCGAGTTCGGACGCGAGCACGGCCTCAGCCTCTCCGCCCCCTGCATCGTCAAGTACCGCGATGCCTCGACCGACGCGTCCACCACGCTCGAAGACGCCTTGCGCTGAAGGTCGAGAAGTTTGAAGGGTTCTAGGCTGGCCGGTTGTGATCGCTGGCAGCCTGCCAACCTTTGTAGCTCATCGCGCGTCAGCGCGAGCGGAACAGCGCTCCGACGAACGCGACTGCAGCCGTGTAGAGCGCGGAGCCAACCCACAGGCCGGTGATCAGAAAGAGTGTCCGCGTCTCTTGGTTCAGCGCCAGGATGATGACCATCAGGCCGTTGTGGACGAGCGCCACCGCAAGCGCGCCCAGGAAGCTCTCGCCCGCAGAGAGGCGCATGCTTTCCTCCGGTTTGCGGCGGAAGAAGCCAATTACGAAGCCGAGCAGCGTCTTGAGGAGCGTGAAGAGCCCGAGCGGAGTGCCGGGCGTGGTGAAGTCCATCAACAGGCCACTCGCAAACCCGGCGATGGTGCCGCCCTCGCGGCCGTAGCGCATCGCCACGAAGGCCACGAAGAGGAGCACGACATCGGCGTACGCGCCCCAGAGCGTCAGGTGGTTGAAGACGAGCCACTGGAGCAGGACCACGCCGAGCCCGAAGAGGACCAGACGGACGAGGTGCTGCATGACGGGTGAGGGCAAGACGAGAAGGGCGGCCTGAATCTACGCCCGCCTAGAGAAAGGAGGGAACGGAAAGAGGGGAGAGGGCGAGAGGGAGCCTGGGGAACGTGCCGCTGTCCACCGGCTTCCGTCCACTCTCCTCAAACGCTCACCCGCCCCTACCCCCTACTCCCCGCCTCACCTCATCCCGCTACTCCTCCGGTACCCGCTGCCCGGTGGCCAGGGCCCGCACGATCCGGTCCTGCGCACTCGCGATGGAGCCACCGCTCGTGGTGTAGTTGTTCGCGATCACGCAGAATGCGTACTGGTGCCCGTTGGGTGCGGTGATGTAGCCGGAGAGGGCTCGCACGTAGGCCAGCGATCCTGTCTTGGCGCGGACAGGCAGCCCTCGCATCCGATTGCGTAGGGTCGAGCCGGAGCCGCCGCCCTCAGGCAGGGAGTCGAAGAAGGCGTCGCGGGCGGGGTGGCGGCTCATGTGGTCGAGGAGGACCACCATCGAGTGGGGCGTGATGAGGTCTTTGCGCGAGAGCCCGCTGCCATCGCGGATGGAGAGGCCCTCGGTATCGGCGCCTGCCGCATCGAGAAAACCGAGGACCCGCCGGGCGCCGTCACGCGTGGAGCCGTTGGCGGCGAAGGTGCGGAAGACTTGCTCGGCGTAGAAGTTGTCCGAGCGCCGGTTAATGTCGCGGACGATCTCGTGCATCGGCGGGGAGGCGTGGACGAAAAGGGGCTCCTTGCCTTCGTAGTCGGGTTTGTCGGTGAGGTCGTCCACGTCGGCCATATCGGCGTCCAGGCGGATGCCGGCGTCGCGGAGGGCCTCGGCGAAGGCGTGCAGTGTGAAGCGCGTCGCGTTGTGGATGGGCAGGTGCAGCGTGCCCCGGTAGCGCGAGGAGATGCGGCCCGAGAGCGTGATCGTGTTGGTACCGAGTTCGCGGTCGATGCGGAACGGGCGGGCACCGCCGCCTCGGCTGCTCTGCACCCCGTTGCGGATCTGGACGTAGCCCTCGGGACTCGTCGTCACGCGCGAGCCGTTCATCTGCAACTCGACGAGGTTGTCACGGTAGGCGAGGCCGCCCGCGCCGGGCGCGTAGTCCTCCGTCGCTACGTGCCACACGTCCCAGCCTTCGGCCCACGGGTGGTCGTCGAATACGTCGTCGTCGCCTATGATCTGCCCTTCGATGGCCGTCACGCCTGCCGTGCGCAGTGCTTCGGCCCAGGTCACGAGGGGGTCTTCGGCATCTTCGTCGTTGCGGCTGCCGAAGGTGGGGTCGCCCGAGCCTCGGATCGTGAGTGTGCCCCGAATGGTGCCGTCGGGCAGCGTCTCGCCGTCGAAGTAGAGGCGCGTCAGGTAGCGGTAGTCCGGGCCGAGGACCTCAAGCGCCGTGGCGGTGGTGAACAGCTTGAGGTTCGAGGCCGGGATGAGATTTTTGTCGCTGTTGGTGCGGTAGATCGAGCGGCCCGTCGTGAGGTCGAACACATCGATGCCCCAGATGGCCGACGGCAGCGTGGGCTCGTTGAGGATGGCCTCGATGGCGGCACGCGTTTGCGCCTCCAGCGGCGTCGGCTGGTCGTCGGCGAGGAGCGGGCGGATGCCAAACGCTGCCGCGACCACGGCGGTCAGAACCAGAAACAGGGCAAGGCGACGGGGCAGCATGGCAAGAACGACAGCAACAGGGGGATGGCTAGAAAGTAAGGGGATTTCGGGCCGAGAGAAGGGCAAACGAGGCGGCAACGCAGATAGCGTATGCAGACGACTCCATAATCACAGCCGACGGACGACCGCTGACCGAGAAAGAGATGCTTCAGACGGTCTCGCACGCGACTCGGCATGAGTGGTTCAGCGCATGGCGTTTCGAATCGGGTGTTGAGTTCAACGGTGGTCGCATCGTCCGCGGTCGAACCCGGCCGAGTCGGGTTATCTTGGGCCCCCGGTTCGTTCCTGCTCTCCGATTCATGGCCCAGCGTACATCCAAGCGCTCCCGAAAAAGCGCCCGCAAATCCCCGCGCAGCGGCAGCCGCAGCGGCGCGGCACAGATGGTATTCGGGCAGCGCAACTACGTGCTGTTGCTCGGCAGCATCGGGCTGATCGCGCTCGGCTACATCCTGATGGCCGTCGACAACGCGCGCGGCGTCGATGCGCAGGGCGTCCACCTCTCGCTCGACAGCACGCTCTCGCTCGTCATCGCGCCGTTGCTGCTGTTGGCGGGCTACCTCGGCCTCGTCGGGGCCATCCTCTGGCGCCCGAAGGAGGCCGCCACGGCAGAGCCTGAGGCCGCTACCTGATTTCCGCTGCGATGCGCGTCCTGCTCGCCTGCACACTGCTCCTCACGCTCGCGGCCTGCACGGCTGAGACGGAGCCCCCGCCGGGCTCCGACGAAGCTGTGGAGACTGTCGAGTCCTCGGCGCCGCCTGCCGTCGTCGCAGAGGCGGACGAGATGAATACGCTCGACGCTGGGGACGAGGTGCCTATCGAGATGGTGTTCACGCAATTTGTCGAGGCTGTACGCACAGGTGATGCCGAGAAGGTCGCCGACTTCGTCCGTTTCCCTCTCGCTGGGGCTGAAGTGCCCGACCGCACGGCCTTCGTCCGCGATTTCTATCCGCACTACCTCGGCGAGCACGATCAGAGCTTCACGGACATCATCACCGACGGTTCGCCCGAAGACCTCGTCGCCTACGATGACGGCCGGTACTATTTCATGGCGCTTGACGAGGGAGACTGCGCAGACGAACCCGAGTGCTCCGGGGCTGCGATGATCTTCTACTTCGCACCCGAGGGTGAGACCTGGCAGATCAACGAGATCCAGTTCGCGGGCTGAAGCTCAGTCGTAGAGCCGGTACGGCGCACGTCGGGTCTCGAACGCTGCTACGTCGTCTGCCCACGCCGTGACGATGGCCGCTGGCGGCTCGCCTGCGATGAGCATCCGACGCAAGCGGTGCGAGCCGGAGAGCTTGGCGAGCCAGTCGTCATTGAAGAACACGCGCTGCACAGAGGCCGGTGCCGTGTGGTAGAAGGCATGGACGAGGTGCACGCCCGTCGCCACCGGCCGAAACGCGGCAGGATCGGTCACGACGAGGCGGACGCCCTCGATCTCTTGGCCGCGATGGGTAGGGTTCGAGGCCATGCCCGCGAGCGAGACCGGGGTGTATGTTACCGCCTCGAAGCGGACGCCGTCCAGCTCGCGCGCATTCAGCGTATCGGCGAGGGGCGCGCCGTCGGCCCACGGCGCACCCACGATCTGAAACGGGGTGTGCGTTCCGCGCCCTTCGTTGACGGCTGAGTTCTCGAACAGCGCTGCCCCCGGATAGACGCGCGCCGTTGCCACATCGGGAATGTTGGGCGATGGTGGGACCCACGGCAGGCCGGTGGCCTCCCACGCCATGCCGCGCGCGTAGCCCTCCATTTCCATGAGGCGGAGATCGAGCGTTTCGAGGCCGGGCAGGAGCCTTTCGCCTTGGATCATGCGCGCCAGTTCGCCCACGGTCAGCCCATGCGTGACAGGGATGGCGTACTGCCCGACGAACGACTGATGGCCGTCCTCCATCACGAAGCCTTCCACGCGGTCACCGATGGGGTTGGGGCGGTCGAGCACAACGAACGGAAGCCCGGCCTCGGCAGCGGCCTGCATGGCGAGACCCATCGTCGAGATGTAGGTGTAGAAGCGCGCCCCCACGTCCTGCATGTCGAACACGAGCGCATCGAGGTCACGCAGGTGGCGCGCGGCAGGCTTGCGGTTGCGCCCATAGAGGCTGTGCACGACCACAGCCGTCGCCGCATCGCGGCCTTCCTCGACGCGATCCCCTGCTTCCGCCGTGCCACGCAGTCCGTGCTCCGGCCCAAAGAGCGCGGCGAGCGTCACATTGGGCGCAGCATGGAGCCGATCAATGAGGTGCACCGGTCCGCCATCAGCGGTGTCCACGCGGGCCGTGTGGTTGGTGATGAGCCCGACGCGCCATCCTGCAAGGTCATGGAAGCCGTCGTCCACGAGGCGCTGCGCGCCGGTGCGGACTGTCGCGGTGGTATCCGTCGGGGACGCCGGTGCCGGAGCGGGCATCTGGCAGGCAGCGGCGGGGAGGGAGAGAAGAGAGAAGAGGGCAAGGAGGGAAAGGAGAGAAGGTCTCCAGCTGCGTTCCTCGCTCTCGAGTTGGTCCTCTCTTTCCTTTCTCTTGTGCTTCATCTCAGTAGGTGATGCGCACAGTGTAGCGGACCGTCGCCGTCTCGTCGGGGCCGAGTGTGAGGGGGAACTCGATGGTGCGGCTGTCGAGCGTGGTGAAGTCTTGGCTCTTCTCGGTGACCTGCCAGTCGCCCCAGACGCGCTCCACGACGGCCACCTCGACCGCTTCTTCCTTGCGGTTGCGGACCTCGATCTCGTAGGTCTGCTCCGAGACGCGGCGCGAGATCTGCCGGTTGGCGGTCTGTCGCCGTGTGCCTACCACGTCGAACGCGTCGCCGATGTAGAGGCGGATACGTTCGTTGCGGGGCGTATGGTCGATCAGGTCCTCGCCGAGGAACTGGAGCCGCCCGCGCCGGTCGGCCTGGTAGACGCGCACCTTGCCCTTCGGCAGTGGCATCCCCATGTTGTTCGCCTCGCTGTTTTCGAGTTCGACGACGATGGCCGCGCTCAACTCCTCCGTCGCGCCGCCTGCGCCGGGGCGACGTGCGCGGTAAAAGGGGAAGTAGGTGCCCGAGCCGTCGAAGATGAGGCGCCGCTGCACGCCGACCTCGTTGGCTGCGAGCAGTTGCATCTGCTTCGTCTCGCGCTGCTGAATGGTCGTCTCGCCGTCGAGGGTGTAGAGGTGGTACTCGAAGAAGCTCTCTTCCTGGAATGGAGGCGGAGCGGCGGCATCGGCCATTTCGTAGACACGCCCGGCCTGTGGATAGGCTTGCTGCTCTTGCACGCGGCGGACATCGCCCGCGAGGAGCTGGAGGCTGGCGCTGCGGTAGGTGGCGCCGCTCTGGTTGTCGAGCGTGACCCAGCCCGTCAGGTCTACCTCGGTGGATGCCTCGTTGATGACGGCCACGTAGTCGGCCTTCCACGTCATCCCTTCGGTCATATACGAGACCTCGGTCTGGTGCGTCCCGGCGCGGTCCGTGTTGAGATGCCACAGCAGCGACGGCCGCGAGAGGAGGCCCATCGGCAGGCTCGCCAGTTCGATGGTGCCCGAGGGGTCGACGAGCACGCGTCCGTCGTCGAGCTCGATGATGCGGCCCTGGTCGGGCTGGCTGATGAGCGTGCCCTCCTCGACCACCGTCTGGTCGCCGAGCGTGCGGATCAGACGGATGCGCTCGCCGACGGCTGCGTTCAGTACCGACTGTCTCCCGATCAGGTCGTACTGGTAGTTCTGCTCGCGGACACTGAGCGCGCCGGGCGCCGTGAGCGACTTGATGGCCAGTGAGGTCGGGTCGATGCGCGCGGCGACGCCCTCGAAGCGGACGAGGTTGAGGCCGCGCTGCAAGGCGATGGGCCGCGTCTCGCGCACGACGGCGAAGCCGCCGTTGTAGACCGTCAGCGAAACGCCTTCCTGGCTTTCCGGCGCAGAGACGACCGTGGGTTGGGCGAGCGCGGGCATGGCAAACAGAGCAGCGAGAAGAACGAGAAGGAGGCGCATGGCACGAGCGGAGAATGACGGGGAAAGGTACGGGCGGGGCGGTGACCCCGGGCGAATCAACGGCGCCCCTAACCCTATATTGCTTGCTGTTTCTTTAGCACCAAACCGCTCGCTCCTTGAAGCCCCTCGCCTCCCGCACCGACGCCCTCCGCCAGAGCGACATCCGCGCCGTCACCTTCGCGGTCAACCGCGTGAATGGCATCAACCTTGGTCAGGGCATCTGCGATCTGCCGACGCCGGAGCCCATCAAGACCGGTGCTATCGCGGCCATCGAAGGCGACCGTTCGATCTACACGGCCTACAACGGCGTCAAGAAATTGCGTGCGCCGATCCTCGACAAAGCGCAGCGCTTCAACGGCATCCCGGCTATGGCGAATGACGAGGTGATGGTGTCGGTTGGTTCCACGGGCGCCTTCGTGGCGACGGTGCTCGCGCTCTGCGAGCCGGGCGACGAGGTTGTGTTATTTGAGCCATTCTATGGCTACCACACGGGCATCCTGAACCTGTTCGGTGTCACGCCCGTAGCGGTGCCGCTCCGCGCACAAGATCCTGCGGCTTCGCGTAGAACAGGCTGGTCGGTGGATTTCAACGCGCTCGAAGC
>JABDIZ010000129.1 GCA_013003465.1 Rhodothermaceae bacterium | reverse complement strand
ACCAGCCTCGACGACTACGCACCGGTCAATGAGGTGTACGCCCGCTACTTCAGCGAGGCAACGCCCGCCCGGGAGGCCCTTCAAGTGGCGGCCCTGCCCCGCGGCGCACGGGTCGAGATCGCCTGCGTGGCGGTGCGCTAACGTCTGCTCAGAGTGCCGCTTCGACTTCGACCTCGACGTCGAAGATCACCTCGACGTCGTAGGTCGATCCCGCGTTGGCCCCGCTTGCGAGCACATCGAGGAAGGCGCTGAAATCGCCCCCGGTTGCGATGGCGGCAATGTTGGTCGCGTTCACGTCGAGTTCGGCCTCACCGGCCATGGTACCGGTCATTGAAGCGAAATCGTTTTGGCTCGCCACAACGGTGTTGCTCGCAGCACTCCCGAGGCGAAGCGTCACGTTGTCCAGGAAGTCGATCTCCGTACCTCCTGGTGCCTGGACGATGCGAATCTGGGCCTCACCGGGCACGAGACGCACAGCCAGCACATCGGCGGCTCCGAAACCGCGCGATTGGATATCAGTGAGCACGTTACCCATGTCCGGCGACGTGATAGCAGCCGCCGAGCTCATCACCTGATTACCCGTGAAGCTGAAGTCGAACCGGACCCCCGACACGCCAAATGTGAAGGTGTTACCCCCTCCAGCCTCATCGCAGCCCGCGAACAGGAGCGGGGCGAGCAGCAGGGGCAGAACGAGGACGGAGCGGAACTGGGCACGCATGGAACGACGGTGTTGAGGGGGACAGGTTGCCAAGGTACGGCGGGGGGAGGCCCTCAACACAAGGGGTTCAGCGGGGCCATGCGATCATTCCACGCGCAGCACCGACCGCACGAGCACGCCTTCGGGCAGGTGCTCGCGTCCCTCCAGAAAGGCCAACTCGACAAAAAACGAGAAGCCGACGACCTCGGCTCCAGTCTGCTGCACCAAGCGCGCCGTCGCGGCGGCCGTCCCGCCGGTCGCGATCACGTCGTCGTGGATGAGCACCCGGTCGCCTGTCCCCAGCGCATCGGCATGGATTTCGATGGCGTCGGTGCCGTATTCCAGCGCATACTCCTCGCGCAGCGTGGTGAAGGGCAGCTTGCCGGGCTTGCGGGCGGGGACGAACCCGGCACGGAGGCGCGCGGCCATCGTCGGCCCGAACCAGAAGCCCCGCGACTCGATGCCCACGATGTGGGTGACTTCGGCTGCGGTGAAGGGCGTCGCTAGCCGCTCAATGGCCTCCTGAAACAGCGCCGGATCGTCCAGTACCGGCGTGATGTCCTTGAACAGAACCCCAGGCTCGGGAAAATCAGGAATGGTGCGAACGGCGGCAATGAGAGGATCAGACACGGCAAGGCCAGTGGGGACCAACGGAGTGCGAGCACATACGCCTATGCGGAGCGGTGCAGCCCGAAGCTACGAGACACTCGGCATCCGCGCGCCCGAACCGCCTCGGGTTTATCAGCTTCCAGCCGTGAGCCGCAGCCCGCGCTCGTAGCGCGCCTTGTAGTCGCGCACGGCGCGGAAGATGGCACTCGCGATCAGGTCTTGTCCTTGTGCACTGGCGAGGAAACGAGCCTCGTCGCGGTTCGACACGAAGCCGGTTTCGATCAGCACCGCAGGCATTGAGGCCCGCCAGAGCACGAGGAAGCCTGCCTGCTTGACGCCCCGATTCCTGCGCCCGGCTCGCTGCCCGAACTGCTGCTGGATCATGCTGGCCAACTCCTGGCTCTCCTGCTGATAGGCGCTCATCGTCAGGGCCCGCACGATACCCCCCTCGGCGTCGAAGTCGTCGTAGAGGTTGGGGTCGCTCTCTAGGCGTACCACCGCGTTCTCGCGCGCCATCACCTCGCGGGCACTCTCGGTCCGGTGCGGGGCGAGGAAATAGGTCTCCGTCCCGTGTGCGCTCCTCGACCCGGCCGCATTGGCGTGGATCGAGACGAAAAGCTTGCCGCATGAGTCGTTGGCGATGCGCCCGCGCTCGTGCAGTTCGATGAAGCGGTCGTCCGAGCGCGTGTACACGACGCGCACCCCCAGCCGATCCTCGATATAGCCTCCGAGACGGCGGGCAATGCCCAGCGTTACATCCTTCTCCCGCACGCCGTTGTAGGTCGCCCCGCCGTCGTGCCCGCCATGCCCCGCGTCGATGACCACACAGTCGAGGCGCCAGTGCTCTCGGCTGGCCGCATCGGCTCCTGCACCAGTACCGGTCTGCGCCACAGGGGGCGATGCGTTGGACGAGCCGACCGTCAGGGCGAGCAATAGGTCGTCAGAGTCGCGGTCGGGGTAGGCCTGGGGCTCCACGGTGATGCCGGAGCGGAGCGCAAACGTGACCACCACGCGGCCGTCTGAGGGCACCACACGGTAGGACTGCACCGGCCCTTCGGCGGCATCACGTCGGAAATTGGTAGCCAGTTGTGCGCGGTAGATGATCAGGTCGATGGCGCCCTCGCCGTTCTCCTCAACCGTGTAGGCCGCTACGCGACCCTCCGCGTGGATCCGCACAACGTACCCCTGCCCATCGCTCCGCGCGGTGAAGGAGATGCGTTCGAGGTCGGCATCGGCGCGGGCCACCGTGGCGCCTAGCAGCACCAGCAGGCCAAGCAGGACGAGGCGCGAAACGTGTACCCTGATAGCTAAAGCAGAAACAACGGAACCCATAATCGGCTTACTCCACATCCGTGGCGTGCAAAAGAAACTACAGAAACCGGAAGCCGACAGAGCAGCGCGTCCGGTGCACACGGGGAAGGATGAAAAAGCCGTGCCGGAGTTCAAACTCCGTCACTCGCCCCCGTCCAGGGGCCGGGCCGATCAAGCAGATCGGTTGTCACGCTCCAGGTTCAGCGATTCGGGCTGAACGGGTGCGCGGGCGATAAGATAGGACATGTTTGCGCCGACCGAGCACGCGGCTGGAATCGTAACGGTCTGCTTCGATTTGAGCCTTGCTGGAAAAGCCATCGGCGGTCAGGCGTTTCGTGTGGCCGCCGATGGCAAACGCGGTGTGCAGGTTTCTCTCGGCACGCCCCCGCTTTCCTCGGCTCCTCCGGGTGCCCTCGAAAAGCTGTCCCCCTTGCCAAGGGGGACAGTCGCGCATGGTGTGAGGGTATAGCCCGGTACGAGTTCGGCAGGGAGGTGCTGCTGAAAAACGCCCCCATCGGAGTTGCACCGTCGTAGGACGCGTGCGCTTACCAGTCGCTGCCGTGCTCGCCGAGCAGATCGCGCTTACGCTCCTCAATGAGCGCCTCACGCTGCCGCTCGCGGTCGCGGAGGGCGTCCCGCAACGCCTCGGCTTCCTCACGGAGCCGCTGTGCGCGTTCCTCCATCTCCCGAGCGCGCGCTTCGCGCATCTGGCCCCGGAGCTCAAAGAGCTCGCCGAGTGAGCGATCGAGTTGCTCTTCGAGCTCAGCCCGTTCGCGGCCTTCCGCGCGGCGCAGTTGCGCGGCCAGCTCGGCCGTGCGGCGCTCCAGCTCCATCATCTCCCGGCGTGTCTCGCTGTCGAGCCCCCGGAGACCATCGAGCATCCCTTCCAACGCGAAGCGGCCAAACGGTTCGCCGTCGCGATGCGCCCAGACATTGAAGTCCTCCGCATCGAAGCGCGGAAAGGCGAACTCCGTCAGGTCCGGCATCTCGAAGTAGACGTTCTCCCCATCCGGGCTCTCGAACTCGAAGACGCGCTCGTCTCCATCGGGCGTGCGGAACCGGAAGACGCCGCCTTCTCCACTTCGGAAGAAGGCATGGTCGCCATCACCGACGTGGAAGCCACCTTCGAAAAGCTCGATTGCGTGTGTCTCCCCATCGGGCGTGGTGAAGCGGATCGTGTCGCCATCGCGCTCGAACTCCACATCGCTGTCGGTATGAATGTCGTCGCCGTCGATCTCGAAGCGGTAGGTCTCGCCATCCTCGGAACGGAAGATGACGACCCCGGTGCGCTCGCCATCCGCGTTCAGGCCGCGCATGCGAACGCGCGGTCGGACGCGAACCTCCGAACGATTGCCGTCGCGGTCCTCGATGACGATGCGGTTGCCATCACGGTCCTCGGTGTCGCGGTCGTTCTGGGCGAAGGCGGTGGCGGGCACCAGCAGCGCGGCCATAATGAGCGCGGGCAGCAGGAAACGGTTGGAGTGGAACATGGTGCTGGAAGGTGAAGATGAATGAATGGCCAGCGGTGGGTCGGGCCGAACGTGCTTCTCCAGGCTCATTTGTCCTCAGTCGCCGCCTACCAGGTCGCGGAGACGGCGTTCGATGATCTGTTGCTTGCGGGCCTCGCGTTCGTTGAGGAGGCGGCGCAGTTCGGCGATCTGCTCTTCAGCCTGCGTGATCTCATTGGCGCGAATACGCTGCTTGAGATCGAAGGAGGCTCCGAGCTTCAGACGCAACTCGTTGATCAGACGGCCTCGGGCAATGGGGTCGGCATTCCGCCGGACCTGGTCGGCGAGGCGCAGGGTTTCGCGTTCGAGGCTCTGCTCGCTACGAATCTGCTCGTAGAGCGGGCGGTCGCGTGAGGAGAGCTGCCGCAGGTAGGCCTCCTCGCCTGCCTCAATCAGGTCATCCTCCGGCATCGGCTCTGGCGTCGCGGCGGCGGCGCGGGCCATCGCGTTGGTATCCGGCTGGCCCATGAAGTAGACCTGAGCGTCCCGGCGCTCTGTATCCGAGAGGAGTTGCAGACGAGCCCCTTCCGGCGCCTGCATGAGTACATAGACAACCCCATCGAACTCAAGCACAGGGGTGACTGGCCCGCTGAACTGGTAGATCATATCCAGGCCTTCGAGGTCGAGATCGGCGGGCACATGGGAGGCCGGAAGCGCCTCACCGTCGAGGAAAACCTGGCCCGCGTGAATCTCCAGTACCCGGACCGGCACCACGGCTTCCGCCTCAGACGAGGCAGGCGTCGGCGGCTGCTGGGCGTGTAGCGCAACCGAGGAGGCCACAAGGAGGCACACGAAGAGAACTCTAAACATCATGGGCATCGGGCTCATCGATCCTGCTGTGCACGGGTCCGCATGCGAACCTCAACGTTGGCCGGGCCCGTCATCGTACTGACCGGCTGAATCTCATTGGACAAGGCCCCGGCTCCGCCAGTCTGGCCACTGGCCGCGCCAAGCGGCACCGGCGGCTCGTCCCAGGCCAGTCCTTCGCTCGATGTAGCGAGCTGCTGGAGGCGCAGCGAGAGCACGCGCACGTCTTCGCCTGCTTCCCATTCGGCAGCTTCCATTAGCACATCGGCATCCAGACCAGCAGCGTTTTGACGCTCGGCGAGGGCCACCGACGGAGCCGCCTCGTCTGCGAAGTCGCCTTGGACGACGGGAGAGGGTGCAGCGGGCGGCGGGCCGGATGCCCGCTCGGCGCGGGTGTCCGTACGGCGGCCGCTCGCCTCGGCGGGCGGCGGTGTCGCCGGGCGCCGGTCGGGGGCGACTGTGGGCTCGTTAGACGGCGCCACCGCCAGGAAAGGCGCTTCTTCTTCTAGTTCCGATGCGGATGCTTCGGTGTCTTGAGCCGACGGAGCGGCTTGATCGGTTCCCGCGAACGACGGCGCTTGCATCGCTTCATTCGCAGGTGTCTGGGTCACAATCCACACGCCGCTGAACGCGACGATGGCGAGCATGGCGGCCGTGCCCACCCAGCCCACCCAACGGCGACGGACGCCCTGCGGGCGTGCCGGTCGGTCCGGTGCCCCTCGGGATGGCGTATCGGTGCGTGCTGCGCGAGCCGCTTCCGCCACGATGGCGCTTACGACTGCAGCGTCGGGACGTGGCCGCGGAAGCTGATTCAGAGCCGTGCGTGCGGACGCCAACAGGGCGTATTCCGCGTGCTGCGCGTCGCCCGGAGCGGGCGGGCGGCCATCGGCCTCGCCGTACGCATGACGCAGCGGCGCGAGGGTCGCGGCCTGCGCGGCGATATTCACGGCTGCGAGCGTGTCTGCATCGGGACGCGGACGGGGCTGCTGCTCGAGCACTGCCCGCATCGTGGCGAAAAACGCGGCTTCGGCCTGGCGCGGGTCGTCCGGCGCGAGCGCGTCGGCTTCGCCGTAGGCCGCCCGGAGCGGTCTGAGTGCGTGCGAGGCCGCGGCAGCGTTCACCGCGCCCAGCACTACCGCATCGGGACGGAGGCGCGGCCATCGATCGAGCACCGCCTGCATCGTGCGCAGCCAGGCCAACTCCGCGTGCTGCGGGGTACCGGGGGTGGGCGGCGGCGTGCCGTCGGCCTCGTCATAAACGTGGCGAATGGGATCGAGAGCGTCGTTCATCACAGAACGAGAGGGGGCGTAGCGAAGGAGATCAGATGGAACGCGAAGGTGTACGGGATAGCGGGGCGGTGCATCCGCGTGCAGGTTCTCAGGAAACCGACGACGCTTGGGATGCAGCGGGGCGGGATGGCGAGGACGCGGGTTCATCGGTGAACCACTCGGGCTTCATGAGCTTGCGCAGGTTGATGAGCGCGTAACGCATGCGCCCGAGGGCGGTGTTGATGGAGACGTCGGTGAGTTCGGCGATCTCGCGGAAGGTCAGTTCGGACTGGTGCCGCATAAGCACCACCTCGCGTTGCTCCGGCGGGAGTTGCTCGATGGCGGCCTCGACTTCCTCCCAGAGGTCGGCGCGACCGAGCAGCGAGGCGGCGTCGGGCGCTTCGTCCGGGAGGCGATCCCAGAACGAGGGTCCCTCGTCGTCGCTACCCGGCGACACGTCCTGCCACTTTTTGCGGCTGCGGAGATGGTCAAGGGCGGCGTTGCGCGCAATCCGCATCACCCAGGCCAGCCAACGCCCCTGCTGTTCGTAGGAGCCACGGCGAGCGTTCATCGCTTGAATGGCCCGGAGGAAGGTCTCCTGGAAGAGATCGGACGCGATACTACGATCGCGCACCATCCCCATCAGGTAGCCGAAAAGTCGCTCCTGATGCCGTTCAACGAGGAGCCCGAAGGCCCGCTCGTCGCCGCGATTGAGATACGCTTCGACGAGTTGCTCGTCCGTGAGGCTGGTCATGTGGACGGGGTTGCGCGCGAGTCAAGAACGGAGGCCGGGTACCCTTATTGTACGGCAGCCGATGCCTTTCGCGGGACCTTCGCATCCGCCTCAGCAAACGGGGCGAACCAGAGGCCGAGGCCGAGCAGATCGGCGTGGCCCGATGAGGGCTCCTCCGTGAGGACCCGCTTCCACGCCCGCCGCACCGGCCGTGTCGGCTCGATATCGTCGAACACCACACAGGCGCCCGGGGCGAGGTGCGGCCGGATCATGGCGAAATACTGGAGGGTGGCGGCTTCTTCGTGATGCCCATCGAGGAAGACGAGATCGAACGGACTGCGCGTGGCGAGCACCTCGGGCAGTGTGTCCACAAATCGCCCGGTGACGACCGTCGCACGTCCAGTCGGTACCAGATGCTCGCGCGCCAGATTCGCCAGGGTTGGATCGCCCTCCAACGTGACGAGGTGGGCTTCTTCTCCGCCCTCTCGGTGATTGTGGTCGAGCGCTGCGACAATATGCGCGGCCGAGACGCCCAGGTTCGCGCCCAATTCCAGCACGTGGCGCGGCCTCAGGGCACGCACGAGGCAGAAGAGGAACCGTCCCCATGCTGGGGTCGCAGCCGCCCGTTCGTAGATCTCTGCGATGCGCCGCTCATCCGGTTTTGCAAGCGCCGCAAGCAGTCCTGCCTGTGTACCCGCGCCGAAGTCCTGCATCTGAATCGTCTCGGCCGACGCCTTCAGCGCGGCGCGAAGGGCGTCAATCTCCACCTCCGAAGCCGCTTCTGCCGGAGCCAGACTCAGTTGTGCGGCCTCGCGCAGCGCCTCGGCGTGCAGCCCGCGAAGGGGACGGCGCTGCAGCGCAAGCAGCGTACGGAGTCCGACAGAGAGGAAATGAGGGGTAAGACGATCCACAGCACACAAGCTAGATCGCCGAATGGGTTCCCGCCTGCGCGGCAATGGCAGGGATGGGAGACGAAGAGGACTGAATCACATGCGAACCGTGCGTGAGCCTGCGAAGGTACACCGTGCCCCTTCTCTCTGTCATCCTGGGAAGCAACGCGGCGAAGGATCTAGGCGGAGACGACGGAGGCTTGTCGAGGCTACTGGCGTTCCGAAAAAAGATCCCTCGGCTACAGCCCGGTGGGCTTCTGCTCGGGAGGCAGGACGGGTGAGCACCCTGCACCCTCACAGCACCGCGTCCAAGGCCTGGCCGAGCCGGTTGACGGGCAGCAGCGTCAGCCCGTTCGGCACCTCCAGGTTCTTCGTGTTGGCCTTCGGCAGCAGCACCTGCTCAAAACCGAGATGCCGCGCCTCGGCCAACCGTTGCTCCACGCGCGAGACGGCGCGGATCTCTCCGCCGAGGCCCACCTCGCCCGCCACGACGGTCGATGAATCCGCCGGGACATCGCGGAAGGACGACGCCACGGCGAGTGCCACGGCGAGATCCACTGCAGGCTCGTCGAGGCGGACGCCGCCTGCGATGTTGAGAAACACATCCTGCTGAGAGCAGCGGAGCCCTTCGCGCTTTTCGAGCACGGCCAGCAGCAGTTGAAGCCGCCGCGCATCGAAGCCGTTGGCGGTGCGCTGCGGCGTGCCATACGAGGCGGGCGTGACGAGCGCCTGTACCTCCACGAGGAGCGGACGCGTGCCCTCCATTGCACACACGACCACACTGCCGCTCTGCCCGTAGCTCCGCTCGGCGAGGAAGAGCGCGCTCGGATTGCCCACCTCCACGAGACCGCGTTCGCGCATCTCGAACACGCCGATCTCGTGCGCCGCGCCGAAGCGATTCTTCATCGCGCGGAGGACGCGGTAGGCGTGATGCCGGTCGCCCTCGAAGTAGAGCACGGTATCCACCATGTGCTCCAGCACGCGCGGCCCGGCGATGCTGCCCGCCTTGGTGACGTGGCCCACGAGGAAGGTAGACACCGGCAGGCTCTTGGTCAGGTCGAGAAGCGCCGCCGTGGATTCGCGCACCTGCGTCACAGAACCGGGCGCACTCGTCAGGTCGGGCCGGAAGACCGTTTGGATCGAGTCGACGATCATCACGTCGGGCTGGAGGTCCTGTGCGGCGGCGAGGATGGCCTCAACGTTCGTTTCGGGGAAGAGGTAGAACGCGTTCGGGTCGATGCCGAGGCGCTCGGCGCGCAGCTTGACCTGCTGCGCGCTCTCCTCGCCCGTGACATAGAGGATGGTATGCTCGGCGAGGTGCCGCCCAAGTTCGGTCATCAGCGTCGACTTGCCGATGCCAGGGTCACCGGCCACGAGTGTGAGCGAGCCGTGCATAATGCCCCCGCCCATGACGCGGTCGAACTCCGCGAGGCCGGTGGTCAGGCGTGGCTGCTCGCGGACGCTCACGTCCTGAAGCCGTTGCGGCCGCGTCCCGCCGTAGGCCCCGGCCAGCCGCGGGCTGCTGCCCCCATTCTTCGGCGTGCGGAGCACAGGCGTCTTGACCGTCGTCGGTGTGGCTTCCTCGACCATCGTGTTCCACGCGGCACAACCGGGGCACTGCCCCACCCATCGGGGCGCATCGTGGCCACAGTCTTGGCAGACGAATCGGGTTTTGGTCTTCGCCATACAGCGGGGACAAGGACGGGAGAGGGAACGGCGGCGGCGGTGCGGCGTGCAGCAGCGGCGTACTTTTGGCCGGCCGGTTTGGCCAGTATAGCACGGCCACGCTGACAGCCGCCCGTCACTGCCCATGTCCCTGCCCGTCGTCGACCAGACTGTAACGCTTCTGACCGGTTTCGGTCGGTACAGCCTGCTGTTGGCCCGCGCCTTCAACCTGCCGCGCGACCTCAAGCCGAGCCTCTACGTCCGCAACGTGCTGGGGCAACTCGTCCAGATCGGCATCGACTCCGTGCCCATCGTGGCACTGGCGACGGCGTTTGCCGGGGGCGTAAGCGCGGTGCAGGCGCTCTATCAATTGGAAAACCCGTTCCTTCCGCTGACGACCATCGGCACGTTCACACAGCAGGCCGTGATGCTGGAGCTGGGCACGCTCGTGACGGCGTTCGTGCTCTCGGGGCGCGTCGGCGCGCGGATTGCGGCCGAGCTGGGCACGATGCGCGTGACGGAGCAGATCGATGCGCTCGAAGCGATGGGCATCAACTCGCGCTCGTACCTCGTCGTGCCACGCGTGACCGCGGGCGTACTGATGTTTCCCGTGCTCTACGTGATCGCGTGCGTAGTCGGCATAGGCGCCGGAGCGCTCGTCTCGTCGCTCAGCGATCAGATTTCTATCGCCGTCTTCTGGGAAGGCGCGCGGCTCTTCTTCAAGCCCTACGATGCGACGTTCGGCCTCATCAAGTCGCTCGTGTTCGGATTCGTGATCACCTCCATCTCGTGCTACAAGGGCTACTACGCGGGCGGCGGCGCCGAGGGCGTCGGCGCGGCCACGACGCAGGCCACTGTGCTCTCGTGCGTGTTCGTCCTCCTCGCCGACTACATCTGCGCCGTGGTGCTGCTCTAGGATGATCGAGGTCCGCCACCTGTCCAAGGCCTTCGATGGCGTCCGCGTGCTGGAGGACGTCTCCGTGACCATTGAGGACGGTGAGACGTTCGCCGTCATCGGACGCTCCGGGTCGGGCAAGAGCGTCTTCATGAAGCACCTCATCGGCCTGCTGGAGCCCGACGCGGGCAAGATTTTCGTCGATGGCGAGGACCTGTGCGCGCTCGCCTACAGTGCGCTGCGGGAGGTCCGCCGCCGATTCGGCGTGCTCTTCCAAGGCGGCGCGCTGTTCGACTCCATGACGGCACTCGAAAACGTGGCCTTCCCGCTGCGCACCTTCACCGACGAGCCGCCCGCGGCGCTCTCGGCGCGGGCGCTCGAATGCCTGGAGATGGTCGAGCTGCCCGACGCGGCGCACAAAAAGCCCAACGAACTCTCCGGTGGCCAGCAAAAGCGCGTCGCACTGGCCCGCGCTGTCGCGCTCCAGCCGAAGTACATCCTCTACGACGAGCCCACGAG
>JABDIZ010000095.1 GCA_013003465.1 Rhodothermaceae bacterium | reverse complement strand
CCGCCATGCCTCAGGCAAGCCTGCCCCCGCGAGCCAACAGGCCGGCGAAGCCCACGCGGGGGGGGCCGATACGGGCGATACGTTCTTCTTCCTCCATCGCAAGCGCCTCTGGAACCCCCAAGAGGGCGTGTGGATGGGCTGGGAACGCAAGCGCGGCAAGCTCGAAGAATTCAACCAGCTCCTCCGCGGCCACACCCAGGATGAGACCACCTATGCGGTGGTGGAAGGTGATTTCTCTGCGGCGACGGCGGACAACGCGATCCGCTACGTCATCACACTCGACGCCGACACGCAACTTCCGCCCGGCGCGGCGGCCGACCTCGTCCGCACGGCCGCCCATCCGCTCAATCGTCCCAACTACAACCCACAGAAGGGCCGGGTGGGGCGCGGCTTCGGCATCCTCCAGCCACGTGTCGGCATCACGGCGGCGATGGAGAAGCGCACGCCGTTCGCGCAGATTTACTCCGGCAACGTTGGGGTGGATCCGTATACGACGGCCGTCTCCGACATCTACCAGGACCTCTTCGGCGTCGGGATTTTCACGGGCAAGGGGCTCTACGATGTGGATGCGTTCCACACCGCGCTCGACGATGCGATCCCTGAGAACACGGTTCTCTCGCATGACCTGCTCGAAGGCAACTACGCCCGCGCGGCGCTGCTGAGCGACGTCACGGTCTTCGACGACTACCCGTCGAGTTACACGGCCTTCGCCAAGCGCCTGCACCGCTGGGTGCGCGGCGACTGGCAGATCCTGCCGTGGCTCTTCCCGTTCGTCCGTGCACGCAACGGCAAGCGGCGGCGCAACCCAGTCCCGCCGCTCGGCCGCTGGAAGACGTTCGACAACCTGCGGCGCTCGCTTACGCCTCCCGCGCTGATCGCCTTCCTGCTCCTCGGCTGGACCATTCTACCGGGATCGTTCCTGCTCTGGACGCTGCTGGGCCTCGGCATCCTCGCCTTCCCGATCTACGCACCGTTCACCTCGGCGCTGCTCGCCTGGCCGAGCGACGTCAAGTGGGGCAGCTACCTGCGCAACACACTCGGCGACGCCCGGCGCTCGACGCTTCAGGTGGCGCTCTCGGTGGCGTTCCTCGCACACCAGGCCATCCTGATGACAGATGCGATTGCGCGGACGCTCTGGCGGATGGTCGTCAGCCGTAAGAAGCTGCTCGAATGGACGACCGCCTACCAGGCCGAGCAGGCGGGCGGCGACGCACCCGGCATCTGGCTCTCGCCAGTCGTGGGCGTGCTCGTACTCGCGCTCGTCGGCCTGATGGAGCCGATGGCGGCGTTCCTGGCCGTGCCCTTCGCTGCCGCATGGATCGCGGCACCGTGGGTCGCGCGGCGCGTCAGTCAGCCCGTCCACGATACGACGTTTCAGATTACGGCCGAGGACCGGCCTCGCCTCCGCGCCGTCGCGCGCCGGACGTGGCGCTTCTTCGACGACTTCATCACGGCGGAAGACCACTTCCTCCCGCCCGACAACTATCAGGAGCAGCCCTACAACGGCCTTGCGCGGCGCACCTCGCCCACCAACATCGGGATGGGCCTGCTGGCCGTGCAAAGTGCCGCCGATTTCGGCTACGCCACGCGCCTGGGCACCGTTGAGCGCCTCGGCGCCATGCTCGATACACTGGATGGGCTCGAGCGCTGGCGCGGCCACTTCTTCAACTGGTACGACACGGGTACCACACAGCCGCTCCCCCCGCGCTATGTCTCGACGGTGGACTCGGGCAACCTCGTCGCGTCCCTGCTCACGCTCCGCCAGGCGCTCCTCGAAATACCCCGCGCGCCGTGGCCCAACCCGGCCCTCTTCGACGGGCTGCGCGATACGGTGGCCTGCTTGCACGAAACGCTCGACGCCGCCTCGGACGACGAGGAGCTCGCGCCGCTCAGCGCCCTCGCCGACACGCTGGGCGACACCCTTCCCACCGAGGCCCCAGCGACCATCAGCGCCTATGCACAGGCCCTGCTACGCCTGAAGGCGTCCGCTGACACGCTCGCCGCAGCCGCCCCGGACCTTGACGACGAATCCGAAACCGCCCGCAAGGAGGTGTGCTACTGGGCAGCCCGACCGGCCAGGCAAATCGACGCCTCCTTGACCGAGATCGACATGCTGGCGCCGTGGGCCCTCACCGAGCACCCCCCCGAGCACCTGGACGAGGCCGGGTCGCTCGAACGCCTCCGCGCCCGCACCCGCCAAACAGACGACGAGTCACTCGCGGAGACAGGGGCGGCCCTCACGGCCCTTCTGAACCGGTCCGCAGCCCTCGCCGAAGCCTGCGAGGCGATGGCGACGGCGCACGATTTCAAACCGCTCTACGACACCCGACGCGACCTCTTCCTGATCGGCTACAACGTGGACAGCGGGCAGGCCGATGCCAGCACGTACGACCTGCTCGCCTCGGAGTGCCGGGTCGCCTCGCTGATCGCCATTGGCAAGGGCGATGTGCCCGCCGAGCACTGGTTCCGCCTGGGCCGCCCGACGACGCTGGCGGCCGAGGGCTACAAGGCGCTGCTCTCGTGGAGCGGGACCATGTTCGAGTACCTCATGCCGGTGCTCTTCACCCGCCTCTACGACGGCACGCTGCTGGCCGAGACGGCGCGCGGCGCCATCGGTTTCCAAAAGGCCTACGGCCGACGCAAGAGCCTCCCGTGGGGCATCTCGGAGAGTGCCTACTACACGCTCGACATCCACCTGACGTACCAGTACCGCGCCTTCGGCGTGCCCGGCCTCGGCCTCAAGCGGGGCCTCGCCGACGACTATGTGGTCTCCCCTTACGCCTCGTTCCTCTCCATGATGGTGCGGCCCGGCCGCTCCTTGCGCAACCTCAACCGCCTCCGCAGGGATCGAGAGGCCTATGGCCCCTACGGCTACTACGAAGCCGTCGACTTCACGCGCGAGCGCCTGCCCGCCGATGAGGAATTCCAGGTGGTGCAGACGTACATGGCGCACCACCACGGCATGAGCCTGCTCGCGCTCGTCAACGTGCTCCAGCACGACCTCGTCCAGGAGCGCTTCCACCGCGAGCCGCTCGTGCGCTCGGTCGAGTTGCTGTTGCAGGAACGCGTACCGACGGAGCTGGAACTGCTCACGCCGCACCCGGACGAGTTGGAATCCATCGAACCGATCGAGGCGGCCCCACCGAAGCCCGCCGTCATCCACGTTCGTGATCGCGGGCTGGAGGCGCCGATTCCCGCCGGGATGCTGCTCTCGAACGGCCACCATACCACGTTCGTGACGGCGGCTGGGGCTGGCTACGCGCACATCGATGGCACCGCACTCACGCGGTGGTCGCCCGACCGCACGTGCGAGCACGACGGCGTCTTCCTCTACGTCCGCGACCTGGAGAACGGGCGCGTCTGGTCGGCAGGCCGCCAGCCCATCTGCGACGACACGCCCGACCGCTACGAGGCGTGGTTCCACCTCAATAAGGTCGAGATCGCCCGCGTGGACGACTGGATCGAGACATTCTCCGAGATCGTCGTCTCGCCCGAGGATAACGTGGAACTGCGGCGCTACACGTTCACCAACTACGGCGACCGGCCGCGCACCCTGGAGGTGACGAGCTACGCTGAGGTGGTGCTGATGGACCCCGGCGCCGACGCGGCCCACCCGGCCTTCTCGAAGCTGTTCGTCCGCACCGAAGTCGATCCATTGCGGCGCACACTGCTCGCCTCGCGGCGCGCCCGGGCAGCCGGGAAGACCCATCCATGGCTCTTCCACACCCTCTGCGGGCGCCGCGACGACACCGTCGAGATCGAGTTTGAGACTGACCGGATGCAGTTCATCGGGCGCAACCGCTCGCTGGCCCACCCTGTCGCGATGGACGAAGGCGTGCACCTCTCGGGTACCACCGGGCCCGTGCTCGACCCCATCGTCAGCCTGCGGCGGCCGATCACGCTCAAGCCCAAGGAGCGCGTCACGGTCACCTTTGCCCTCGGCACGGCCAACAGCCGCGAGGAGGCCCTCCGCCTCGCCGATCGCTACGCGCACCCGGAGGCCGTGCAGCGCGCCACCGAACTGGCGCAGGTCTACGGCCTCGTCGAACTGCCGCACTGTGGGCTCAGCAGCGAGCGGGCCCTCTACTTCCAGCAGGTGGCCACAGGGCTCCTCTACAACGCGCAAAGCCTCCGGGCATCCGAGCGTGTGCTCCGGCGCAACCGGCGCCCGCAGTCCGGCCTCTGGGCCTACGGCATCTCTGGCGACCTCCCCATTGTGGCGATCCGCGTGAACCAGGTGGACGAGGTCGAACTCGTGCGCCTGCTCCTCCAGGCGCATTCCTACTGGCGTCTTAAGGGCTTCGAGGTCGACCTCGTGATTCTCAACGAGCACCCGCCGTCCTATGCTGACGAGGTGCAGAAGATGATCCAGCAGGCCGTCGAGACCTCAGCGGCGCGCGGGCTCATCGACCAGCGCGGCGGTGTCTTCATGCGGCGTATCGAGGGGATGCCGGAGGAGGACCTGACCCTGATCCTGACTGTGGCCCGCCTGGTCATCGAAGGCTCGCTGCCAGACCTTTCCGTCACGGAGTCGGCTGAGGACGACGCGGCGGCGCTGCCGTACATGCGCGCCGCCCTGACACGGGAGGAAGGCCCTTCGGTGCGTACCAAGATGCTGCCGTCCTTCCGCACGATAGACGCCGCGGCGGCCCCCTCCCCGGCAACCGCGCGCCCGGCACGCCTGAGCGACGGCGTGCGCGACGGCCTCGCAACCGAAGACCTGCTGTTCTTCAACGGCTACGGCGGCTTCGCCCGCGACGGGCGCGAGTATGTCATCCGCCTCGGTGGCGACCAGGCCCCGCCGAGCACGCCCCTGCCGTGGACCAATGTGATCGCGCACGACTCGTTCGGCTTCCTCGCCACCGAGAGCGGCACCGGCATGACGTGGCAGGGCAACAGCCAGATGAACAAGCTGACGCCCTGGAGCAACGACCCCGTCGCCGACCCGGCAGGTGAGGCGGTCTGGCTCCGCGACGAGGACGATGGGGTCTTCTGGAGCCCCACACCGCAGCCCACGCCCGGCCCCGGCCCCTATGAGGCGCACCACGGCTGGGGCTACTCTGGCTACCGCCATACCAGCTTCGGCATCGAAGCCGAGACGCTGCTGTTCGTCCCGCCCGAAGACCCGGTCAAGGTGATCCGCCTGCGCCTGACCAACCGGAGCGACCGGCCGCGCCGCCTGTCGGTCTTCCGCTACCAGGCCTGGGCGATGTCCAACCGCCGCGAGAACGGCATGCGCTTCGTCGTCGTCCAGCCCGACCTCGGCACCGGCGCACTCTTCGCCTGGAACCGCTACAACTCGGTCTACAGCGACTACGTCGCCTTCGCGGATGCCGCGCGGCTCGACGCCGACGACCCGGCCGCAGGCGTGACGCACACCGCCGACCGGACGGCTTTCCTCGGCCGCCTCGGCACGACTGCCAACCCGGCCGCGCTCCGCCGCGACGCCACACTCGACGACACGACCGGCGCCGGGCTCGACCCGTGTGCTGCCTTCCAGGTACCGATCACGCTGGAGCCCGGCGAAACCGCCGAGGTCGTCTGCCTGCTCGGGCAGGCCCCGACCCGCGAGGTGGCCCGCACGCTCATCCGCCGCTACCGCGACCGGACGATGGTCATGGAGGCACTCGGCGAGATCACGCTGTTCTGGCAGAAGACGCTCGGCGTGCTTCAGGTCGAGACGCCCACGCCCGCCCTCGATGTGCTCGTCAACGGCTGGCTGCTCTACCAGAACCTCGCGTGTCGGTTGTGGGGCCGCTCGGCGTTTTACCAGTCCGGCGGCGCCTTCGGCTTCCGCGACCAGATTCAGGATTCGCTCGCGCTCCTGTTCACGCGCCCCGACCTCGCGCGCAAGCAGATCCTGATTCACGCCGCGCACCAGTTCGTGGAGGGCGATGTGCTGCACTGGTGGCACCCGGAGGTCGGTGCAGGCATCCGCACACGCTTCTCCGATGACCTGCTCTGGCTCCCCTACGCCACCGCGACGTACGTCCGCACCACCGGCGACACTGGCGTGCTTGACGAGGAGGTGCAGTTCCTGACCGCCCGGGCGCTGGAAGAGGGCGAGGACGAGGTCTACCTCACCCCCGAGATCGCCGACGAGACGGGAACGCTCTTCGAGCACGCCTGCCGCGCCATCGACATCTCGCTCACGGCGGGCGCGCACGGCCTCCCGCTCATGGGCTCCGGCGACTGGAACGACGGCATGAACCGCGTCGGGGACGAGGGCACGGGCGAGTCGGTCTGGCTCGGCTTCTTCCTCTACGACATCCTCGACGCCATCATCCCCATCGCGGAGGCCCGCGGTGACGACCGCGCCGAACGCTACCGCACGTATCAGCAGGCGCTCCGCGAGGCGCTCAACGACACCGGCTGGGACGGCGCCTGGTTCCGCCGCGCCTACTACGACGACGGCACGCCGCTCGGCTCGTCCCAGAACCTGGAGTGCCGCATCGATGCCATCGCGCAGGGCTGGTCGGTCATCTCCGGCGCGGGCGATCCCGACAAGACCGAGCAGGCCCTCGCCTCGGCGCAGCAACATCTCGTGGACGAGGAGGGCGGCATCATTCGCCTCCTCACGCCTCCCTTCGACCAAACCGAGCACGACCCCGGCTACATCAAGGGCTACCTGCCGGGCGTCCGCGAGAACGGCGGGCAGTACACGCACGGCATTCTGTGGCTCATCCGCGCGTTCGCCGAGCGCGGCCACACGACGTACGCCGCACGGCTGCTAGAGATGATCCTCCCGTCCACGCGCACCCACACGCAGCCCGGCGCCGAGCGCTTCATGACGGAGCCCTACGCCGTCGCCGCCGATGTGTACGGCGCGCCGCCCCACGTCGGGCGCGGCGGGTGGACGTGGTACACGGGTTCGGCCGGATGGATGTACCGCGTGGCGGTCGAGACCGTCCTCGGCTTCGGCATCGAGGGCGGGGACACGCTCGTGCTCACCCCGCGCCTCCCCGCCGACTGGCCCGGCTGCACGATCCACTATCGGTACTTCGAGACGACCTACCGGATCGAGATTCGTAATCCGGATGGCGTCGAGGGCAGCATCGCCTCGGCCACGCTGAACGATCAGACGCTCGCCGTTGAACACGGGACCGCACGGGTACCCCTCACCGACGACGAGCGCGAGCACCGCGTCCAGCTCACCATCGGCACCGCCCCCTCCGTCGGCGGCGATGGCGCGGCTTCCGTCGAACGGCGTGAAGAAGAGAAGCGCTGATCGTCAGTCCCGGCCGGTCAGTCGCTCTACCACGACGCTCGTGGTAATGCTCATGAGGGGGCCGCAAACAGAAAAGCCGCCGCCGCCTCTAGGAGCGAGGAGCATTTCAGCGCCGCGAAGCTCCACCATCGGTTTGAAGGGAGCATTCGATTGCGCTACCGCTCCGCCGGCGAACGAAAAGAATCTCGCGAAGGCAAGCTAGATAGCTCGCGCCCATACGCCTAAACGGGGCCGACGGATCGAGAGGCACCTCCTGTGCATCTGCATTTCTCCGCAGTGAGAGATGATGGAAGGGAGCAACAGCACGAATTACCGTGTCACCATCACATTATACCTAGATTATCTAGGCTCTCCAAGATAGCCCCTCGAACGCGACCTCCGTCCCAGCAGCCGGGTCCTCCAGTCCTTCGGCCAAGTGAATGAGCCCATCGGCATGGACCATGGAGGAGTAGAGGTTGGAGCCCTGTGCTCCGGTTGGGCGAACGTGGAGACGGCCTTCGTCATCCACGCGGGCGAGGCCGCGGACGAAGTGATGCAACCCGGCGGCTTTGCGAATCGGTTCGTCCAGCACCGCCGCGACGGTCGGGCGCATGATCGTCCGTCGGCCCAGCATCGCGGCCAGGAGAGGGCGCACGTACTGCTCGAAACACACCGACGACGACACCGGATTGCCCGGAAGACCGAAGACCGGCTTCCCGTCCAGCGTGCCGAAGGCGAGGGGCTTACCCGGACGCTGCCGGACGCGCCAGAACGCGGGCGCCCAGCCCTCCGCGTCGAGCACGCGGCGGACGAGGTCGTGCTCACCCATCGAGACGCCGCCCGAGAACACGAGCACATCAGCCGCGCGCGCTTGATCCAGTACGGCGCGAATGGATGCCTCGTTGTCGGCAGCGTGGAACGGGCCGAGGACGACTCCACCGGCCGCCACGACCTGCGCGGCGAGTGCCGGGCCGTTGCTGTTGCGAATCTGCCCTGGTCCCGGCGATACGTCCACGTCTACGATCTCATCGCCCGTCGAGACCACCGCTACGGTGGGCGCGCGACGCACGGCGACGTCGGCGAACCCCAGCGTCGCCAGCATCCCGATCACCGGCGGCGTGACGACCGTTCCGGCGTCGAAGACCGCGGCGCCCGCCGCCACGTCCTGCCCGGCCGGACGGATGAACTGCCCCGGCTCGGGGGCTCGCGCGATCTGCACGCGGCCGTCGTCCAGCAGCGTCGTCCACTCTACGGGTGCGATGGCATCGGCACCGTCGGGGACTGGCGCGCCCGTCATGATGCGCGCGCACATGCCGGTCTCGACCCTCTGGGCGGGCATCGTCCCTGCCGGGATGGTTTCGATAATGGTCAGGTCGGCAGGCGTGGAGGCAAGGTCGACGGCGCGCACGGCAAACCCGTCCATCGCCGAGGACGCGAACGGCGGGATGGTGTCGCGGCTGACGACAGGCTCGGCCAGCGTACGCCCGAGTACTTCTGCAAGCAGCACAGGCTCGATCGGCAGCAATGAAGCCGTATCCAGCACAATCTGCCGTGCCTCTTCGACGCCAATCAACTCCTGCATCTTAGAGCGTGGCGGCAGCAACCAACTGCGTCCAGAACATCAGCACAAGCAGGACCAGCCAGAGGGTATGCCCGATCCCTACGCCCATCGCCAGGCGCTTGCGGGCCGCCTCCGCTTCCGGCGCGCCTACCGCTGCCTGGAGCCGACCCCAACTGGGTCGCACCAGCAGGAACTGCACCACCACGAGCAGCAAGCCGAGCGTGAGCGCCGTGTGGTAGGGCCACTCGTAGCCGGCCATGCCGAGGCTGATGAACTTGGGATTGGTGAAGAAGGCGACCAGCGCGAACACATAGGCTAGGGCGACGAAGAGCGTCATCAGCTTGATGGTCCGTGTGCCCTCCGCTGCGAGCACTACGCCGACGGCAGGCTCGGCAGCAAGCACGGTGCGGCTTTGTCGGGTCAGGCCTAGTCCGAGACCGAACCACGCGGCGAAGCAGACGATGTGCAGAAGGACGGCAAGGTAGAAGAGCAGGACGAGCGCGGCCATCGGAGACGAGGGTGGGTGAACGGACGAGGCGAGACACGCCGCGCCGCGCCACCCGTTCCCTCCCCTACTCCACCCGTTCAAATACTTCGTCGTCGAACCGCGCCCGCGTGAACGCTCCCGTGTCATCGGCCTCAAAGCCCACGACCCGCCCACTCCCTGGGATCAACTCTACCCGCATCGTCTCGGGCGCGGTGAACGGCGTCGCCACCGCCCACAGGTTGCCGAGGCGCACGACCGCGGCTCCGTCCTCCACCGTCACGACCAACGTGCCGTAGCGCGGACTGACGTAGGTCCCGGCGTAGGCCTCGAACGGCTGCGAGAGCGTCCACGACCGCTCCGCCCGACTCGCCCGGCCCCCCGCAGCCCGCGTGCGCGCCTGCGCGAGTTGTTCGGGAAGCTGCCCGACGAACGCGTCCGCCTTCGCCTGCGCCTCCGGCACACCGCGCCACCAATCGTAGGCGAGCGTGGAGAGCAAAATCGCCACGCGCCCACCGACCCCTGCTTCGTTGACGAAGACGGCCACACCCAGGTCGTGCTCGGGCATGAACGAGATGTGGCTGTGCGCGCCCCCGAAGCCGCCGAAGTGGTGCACCATCGGCTCCTCGTCGTAGGTACCGACGTACCAGCCGAGCCCGTAGCCTTTGCGGACAAAGGGGCCATAGGACGCATCGGTCTCGGCCCACCGGCGGTGTGTCTCATGGAGGACCTCCGGTGGAAAAACCTGCTCTCCGTCCAATCGTCCCTCACTGAGTTGCACCTCCAGCCAGCGCGCGGCGTCGGCGGCGGTCGTGTACATGCCGCCCGCGGCCTGCATCGTGTTGTCCTGCTTGGCGAGGTAGATCCGCTCCACGGTCCCGTCGGGGCCGAGGGCATTGTATGGCGCGGCGACGGGCCAGCCCATCCGCTCCGGCTCGGAGGCATACGCGGTCGTGCGGTCCATGCCCAGCGGCGTAAAGAGGCGCGCGTCGAGCAGATCCTGCCACGGCTGCCCCGTCTCGCGGTCGAGGACGAGGCTCAGGATGTTGTAGCCCTCATTCGTGTAGTCGAACGTACCGTGCGGCGCCTCCTCGTTCGGCCTGGTCTCAGCGAGGAGTTGCCACATGACCTCGGGCGTGTGCTCCCCCGTGAAGGCGGCGCGGAACCCGATGGGGCCGTTGTCGAAACCGTGCGTGTGCGTCAGCAGATCGCGGAGCGTGACCTGATCGGCTCCGACGGCCGGGTCGAACGCCACGCCGGGCGCGTACTGCGTCACGGGCGCATCGAGGTCGAGCGCGCCGTCGTGATTGAGGAGCGCCGCCGCGAGCGCTGTGAACGACTTGGTGGACGAGGCGATGTAGAAGGCCGTCTCGGGCGTAGCCGGGAGGCCCGCCTCCACGTCGGCCATCCCGAAACCACCGAGGTACACCACCTCATCACCGCGCACTACAGCCATGCTCACGCCGGGCACCGTGCCATCGAGCGCGCTCAGTACCTCGGGAACGAACGTATCCATCATCGCGCTGAAGGCCTCTGCATCGCCAAGCGGTTGGGCGCAAGTCGTGGTGAACGAGACGACGGTCAGCAACACAAACAGAAGAGAACGCATGGGGGCAACACGGTCGGCTGGACAAACGAGCGGCAGAGCACAACCTAGGCTCGAACCCCGAGCTTACGCGAATGCAGAGGCCGCCGTCTTGAACAGATGTAACCTGGCCGATTAGCGGTGCATCAGCGCTCGGAACCGCCCGGGCGTCATGCCCGTCGCGGCCTTGAAGGTGCGGCAGAGGTGGCTCTGATCGGCAAAGCCCGTATCGAGCGCCACGGTCACGAGGGGCGTCTCGGCCGAGGCCAGCGCGGCAGCCGCGGCGCGCACGCGCAGGCGCTGCACATACGCGGTCGTGGAGCAGCCGAAGTGCTGGCGGAACCGCCGCGCGAGATAAACGCGATGCACCCCTACGTCGTCCGCCAGCGTCCGCGCCTGCGGGGGCGCGGCGAACTCGTCGTGGAGCCGATCTCGTACATCTTGAAGCCAGTCCGGCGGCGATCCCGCCGCGGGGGGTTCCTCACGGAATGTGTCGATCACGGTGACGAGCGCGTCGTCGAGCGCTCCGTTTTGAGCCCCGGCCTCGGATGCAGCGCGCCATAGCTGGACGACGGGGGCAGCGAGCACGCCGCCATGGCCCCAGCGCCACCGGCCGAAGCCCTGCGCGTGCCCATTCAACCGCTCCAAGAACGCCGGGGCAAATTCGATGGCGAGCATGCGAGCGCCGCGCGGCCCGAAACGGTTCTCGTGCGGCACATCGGCGGGCTTGACGACGACACTGAGCGAAGAGGCCGTCACAGTAGTCCGGTGGGACTGCTCTTCCAGTTCGCCGGAGAGCACGACGCTCAAACTCGTGGTCGGATGGGCATGGCGCGCCATCGTCTGCCCGGGCGCGTAGGTGCACAGCCAGCCTCGGTAGTCCGCATCAGCGAACAGCACACAAGGCAGAGCCGCGGCGGGCGAACGAGTGGTCATCGAGTGCAGAGCAAAGCGGAGCAGAAGGAGGTTCACGGAGTGGAACAGTGCGAAGTTGCACGACGCACAGGCGCCGAGCCTCCGTCTATCTTCGCCTCTCCCAGATCGCCTTTCTCATGCTTCGTTTTCTCCTGCTCGCGTTCGCCCTTCCGCTCGCGGTCGCCGCGCAGCCTACCCAGACCATCCTCTTCCCCGGCGAGACCGACGCGACGCTCCGGCAGTCGCTTCGCGACACCTACCGGCCCATGTCGGTCACGGGCACCAACGACGACCTGTACGACACCGTGGACCGGACGGAGGTGGGTGGGCAGGACGGCGTGATCGGCGTCTACACGGGCTTCTTCGTGCCCTTCGATGGCGTGCCGTCGAGCGACCCGAGCCAGGACATGTTCAACGCGCCCAACGAGAACACGCAGGGCATCAACCAGGAGCACACGTGGCCGCAATCCCTCCTGACGGGCCAGGCCGACGACGACCTCCACAACCTGTTCCCGACGAAGGTCAACGTCAACGCGGCGCGCGGCAACCTGCCCTTCGCCGAGATCCCCGACAACCTGACGACGACGTGGTACCGCGACAACCTGCAGCAGTCGGCGACGCCGGATGCCGGGGTAATTGACGAATTCAGCGAATTGCGCGCCGGGGTGGCGTTCGAGCCACGCGAGGACCACAAAGGCAACGTCGCGCGCGCCCTGTTCTACATGGCAACGGTCTACGACGTCCAGACCAACACCACCTTCTCCTTCGACATGGAGGAGCAGACCACCCTCTACGGCTGGCACTACGCCGACCCGGTGGACCAGGCCGAGTACGACCGCACCTTTCGGATCGCCCCGTTCCAGAGCAACCAGCCCAACCCCTTCGTCCTCGACTCGACGCTGATCCGCCGCGCCTTCTTCCCGGAAATCACGACCGCAACCGATGCGGAGCCGCCGTCCGGACTGCACCTCTCGGCCCCAGCCCCCAATCCGTTCCGCGACGCGACGACGCTGACCCTCACCATGCCCGAGCCCACCGTCGTCCGCATCGCCGTGTTCGATGCGCTCGGACGCCAGGTGGCGGTGCTGCATGATGGCTTGGTGTCGACCCAGGCCCCCCTCTCGATCCGTCTCGAGGGTACGAGGCTGCCACCGGGGCTCTACCTCATCCGTGTCACGGGGGGCTCCGCACATCGAACCCGTCGCGTCCTGCGTATACGCTAGCGACCGCTGGCCGGCACCGAGGCGCTCGTGAAGGACTCCACCGCGGAGGGCTTCTCCGGTTGGGAGGGGTTCGGACGGGGCAAGTGCACGCTGAAGAGCGTCCCTTCGCCCACGGCGCTCTGGACCGTGATCGTTCCGCCCATCAGTTCCACGAGGCCGCGTGTAATGGCGAGCCCGAGGCCGCTGCCTTCGTGGCTGCGGGTCGTCCCGGTGGATTCCTGGCGGAACTCTTCGAACAGTTGCGGCAGGAACTCCGCGCTGATGCCCCGCCCGGTGTCCCGCACGCGGATCCGGATGTGCGTCTCTTCCGCTTTCACCGACAGCATCACGCGCCCGGTATCGGTGAACTTGATGGCGTTCGAGAGCAGGTTGGTCAGGACCCGGTGGAGGGCGGAACGATCCGCGAGGGCGACGAGCCCCTGCACGGGCGCATGCACCATCAGCGCGAGGCCTTTTTCCTGCGCCATCGGCTGCAAGAGCATCACGAGGTCATGCGCTTCCTCCGCCACGTCTACCGGCTCCACGTGCAGTTGCACCCCTTCCGACTTCAGGCGGGCAAGGTCGAGCACGGAGTTGAGGGTGGCCAGCAGCCGCTTGCCACTCTGCTCGATGGGCGCCACGAGATCACGTTGGGCAGGCGAGACCTCCTCGCCGAGTACCTGCGCGAAGCCGATGATGGCCGTGAGCGGCGTGCGGATCTCGTGGCTCATGTTGGCGAGGAAGGCACTCTTGAGCTGCGCCATCTCTTCGGCCTCGGCTCGGGCGCGCTCTGCCGCGAGGCGGGCCTGCTCAGACTCTGCGCGCGCGTGCTCGGCCTGCTTCTGCGACCGCTCGGCTTGCTCCTTGGCCTCCAATAACGCGTGCGTCCGTTCGGCCTCGGCCGTCACGTCGAGGCAAATGCCGTAGAGGCGGGCCCGGCGGCTTGGCCCCGCCGCCTCGAAGGCGCCGCGCAGCCGCACCGAGCGCAACTGCCCATCCGGATCAGTAAGACGCAGCGTGAGGTCGTTCACCTCGCGGCCGTGGCGCAGCCGGTCCCAGAAGTCGAAGAAGAGGGCGCGGTCGTCGAAATGGAGGCTGGCCGCGAAGGCCTCGAACGAGGGCGCTCCCGAGGACGGCTCCAGGCCAGCAATACGGAACATCTCGGCTGACCAGTAAACGCGCCCGGACTCCAGTTCGACTTCCCAGTTGCCGAGGTTCGCCGTCTGCTGCGCCTCTGCTAGGTGTGCCTCGCGTTCCTCCATCACCTCCTGGAGTTGAATGCGCGCGCTCACCGCCACATAGACCATCACCGCAGCCGAGAGCATCGAGGCGATGTAGATCGCCGGGTTCACGCCGGGTTCGGGCACCAGCATCGTCATCGCTACGGTGAGTATGAGCGAGATCCCGATGTAGAGCGTGAGGGCCGTCGGCTGGTCGAAGGCGAGGCTGACGAACATGGCCACGCCAATCCAGACGAAGAAGAACCCGATGGCGTAGTCCGGGGCGAAACGGTTGAGGTAGACGAGCCAGGCGAAGCTGGCCGTGATGCCAATCGAGAACACAAAGAGCAACTTGGCGGCATGCCGCCGGGCCCAGGCCGAGGTGAAGGACAGCGCCAGTACCCCGAGCGCCCCGGCTATCATCCCCCCGCGGATCCAGAACGGATCGTAGACGCCTGGATCCGAGGCGCGGTACATGACCCCAAAGGCTGGAATCAGTACGGTGCAGAGCACCGCCGAGAGCCGCAGGAGGTACAAGTGTGCATGCTCCCTCCAGTCCGGCCCTGTCACTGAGGGCGGACGCAGCAGATCCGAAAAGACATGAGCGAAGGAGGGCATACAACGCCCCAAGCACAGGGCAGAGCGGCAACAGGCGCAGCACGCGAGGTATCGGCCAGCCCGTCCTCGTGTTAACTGACAACTTGGCCGGCCAAACGGCCGCCGCCGCCTGGATAGAAGCTCAGGGCTACGCCGCGCGCCGCACGTACGTCTCAAACCGAAAGGCCGGCGTGCTCCCAACCGCTGGATACCGCTCCGAGGACACCGGCTCGAACACGGACCCGATCAGGTGCTCGTAGGGTGGGAAATAGGTGTCGCCCGAGAAGGCACCCTCGACGAGCGTCAGTTCGAGCCGGTCGGCCAGCGGAAGGGCCGCCTCATAGACCGACGCCCCTCCCCCGATAAAGACACGTTCGCGGTCGCTAAACGCATGGAGTGCAGCCTCCATACCGGTGAACACGTGCACATCGTCCCGTCCAGCCTCGTCTACGTCATCGGGCTCGTGCGTAAGCACGGCGTTGTCGCGGCCTGCCAGCGGTCCGCCGAACTGATACACGAGGCTCTCGAACGTGCGGCGTCCCATGACCAGCGGGTGGCCCAGCGTGAGCCGCTTGAAGCGCTTCAAATCCTCAGAGATGCGCCAGGGCAGATCGAGTCCATCCCCGATGAGCCGATCGGCCTCGGCCACCGCTGCGATGATGACGATCTCGGCCATCGGTCAGACGGCCACCGGGAAACGGATCGCGTCGTGGTGCGCGTAGCCTTCCACCGTGACATCCTCGAACGCCAGGGCGTCGAGTTCCTTCGGCGACCCATCGGCGTGGCGCGCGAGGTGGAGACGGGGTGCCGGAAACGGGGTACGCGTCAGTTGTTCCTGCAAGCCTTCTACATGATTGACGTAGATGTGTGCATCGATCAGCGTATGTGCAAAGCGCCCGGGGCGCAACCCTACCAGCTCAGCCAGGACGTGCGTGAGGAGGGCATAGCACGCCAGGTTGAACGGCACGCCGAGGGCGAGATCGGCGGAGCGCTGCGAGAGGTGACAGTGCAGGAAGTCCGGCCCGCCGTCGTCGGCCGGAGCCACGTTGAAGCAGAAGGTGTAGTGGCAGGGCGGTAGCAAACTCACAGCGGCGTTGGCCGGATGCCACGCGCTCACCACCAGCCGCCGACTCATCGGGCTCCGGCGCAGCGTATCCACCACGTACCCGAGTTGATCGAACGTGAGTGACCCGTCGGCCTCGCGGCGGACGCTGGGATGCTTGGCATCGGCCCAGACCTCGCCGCCGAGCGCGGTGCCTTCGGGCGGCAGGGGGAAGCGCCGCCAGAAGCGGCCGTACGCGGTTTCGAGGTTGCCGTCGTCGTCGGCCCACGCATCCCAGATGCCGGTGTGGCGGCGCAGTTCGCGGATGTGGTCATCGCCCGAGAGGTACCAGAGCACCTCGTGCAGCATCGAGCCGAAATAGACCTTCTTGGTCGTCAGAAGCGGGTAGCCCTCGGCGAGATCGACGCTATAGAACTCCGCGAACGAGGAAATCGTGTCGGTGCCCGTTCGGTTGGTTTTGCGCACGCCGCGCTCCAACACCCGCGCGACGAGATCGAGGTAGGCCTGCTCGGCGTGGGTGGTCGTGGTCGGCGGGGCGAGGGTGTCGGCGTCCATCGGGCGGGGGGCTGCTTCTGCGTAGGAGGATAAAGCCGTGTCCTTCGGCGGGCAACCGATGTGGACATTCCGTGGACGGCCGACAATGGACCGACGACCGCCGTAGCTTGGCGCATTCCCTACCCTGCACTCGTCCTTCCGCCTTCGATGGATCCTGGTCTCCACGTCAAGCAAGCGCTCAACCACCTGAACAAGATCCTCGCCTACTACCCGTACGTGGCGGAGGACGGCGCGGCCGTCGTGGCGCTTACGCCCGAGGATTGGCAGGTGGTCGCCGATGCGATGTTCTACATGGACACGCCGCGCGAGGTCTTTCCCGAAGCCCTCACCGCCTACCGCATGAGCGACGACCAGCGCACCATCGAACTGACGGCCGCCGACGGCACGGCGATCACCGTGGAAGTGGGATAAGGAGCTCTGGGCTAGCTGCTTCGGGCTGGCAAGGGCTGCCATGGCCAAACGCCTAGTTCGCCATGGCCCGGAGATCGAAGCGGGGGATCTGCGCGCGGAAGCGCTCGCCGGACTCGCGCTGCATCAGGTAGGTGCCTTCCATTGTGCCTGCGAACGTGGGCAGCACGCAGAACGAGTTGTAGACGTGTGCCTCGCCGGGCGCGATGACCGGCTGCTGCCCGATCACGCCTTCGCCCTCGACTTCCTGAATGGCACCCGCGCCGTCCGTGATGACCCAGTGGCGGCGGAGCAGTTGCACGTCGCTGAGGCCGTGGTTCTCGATGTGGACGAAGTAGGCGAAGACGAACTTGCGCGCCAGCACATCCGACTGGTCATCCAGGTAGACGGGGCGGACGGAGACGGTGATGGAGTCAGTCGTGGCGTCGTAGGTGACCATCGCGAGGGTCGGGAGGGAGCGGGCTCGCGTAGACGAGGGCGCCCGGGCGCGGTTTCGGCACCCAGCCGATTTCACCGGTTGGTGGACTTGCCTCCCCTGCTCCAACCCTGTCATCCTGAGCGAAGTGAGGCAGAGTCGAACGCAGCCGAAGGATCTAGTCCCGAGCCAGCTTCCGGCAAGACATGGCAAGATCCTTCGACTCCGGGCTCACCTCCGCTCAGGATGACAGGGATGCGACCTCTGATCTTCAGACGCCACTCTCCTCATGGTCATCCCACCGTTGTAGCAACGAAGGTGAATAGGCCAAGCAACGCAGAAGGAACCAACAGGGCCCCAATTATGATGGCCTCGTTCGAGAGACCATCAACACTAAGGCGTTTCAAAGCATAAGGGGCCACAAACACGGCGAGCATCAGACTGCCAATCCACACGACGCGCTGACTAATGGGCCTACGCTGCTGAACAAGCCAGCGCTCGTGCGGAGTCGAATCAGCCATGAGCAACCAGGCTACTGCCCGTTGACTTCCTGCCCGCGCGCGTACTCGACGGCGCCGATGAGGCTGCGCACGCGGCTCTCGCACACGGGCGCGCGCCAGTCGCCGTTCTCCTTGAAGGCGCTGCCGATGATGAACCCGTCGGCGAGGTCCACGTAGTCGCCGAAGTTGTCGGCGTTGAGGCCGCTACCGACCAGGATGGGCAGGTTGGTAGCCGAGGCCACCTCGATCAGGTCATCGGGGCCGGGCGCGTAGCCCGTCGTGGAGCCCGTCACCACCACGCCGTCCGCGCCATGCATCTCGGCCGACGACGCGAGGTCGGCAATCGAGAGATCCGCCGTCCAGGTGTGCGAGGCGTGCTTCTTCTGGACATCGGCGTAGACCGGGATGCCCTCGGCGCCGAGCATCTTCCGATAACGGAGCACTTCGCCCGCACTCGCCTCCGCGATGCCCTTGTCCGAGACGTGTGCGTGCGTCCAGCCCTCGGCGCGGACGAAGTTGCACCCGGCGGCGTGTGCGATGGCAAGCGCCGTCTTGTTGGCCTGGAAGAGCACCTGGATGCCGACTGGCATCCGCCCGACGTGTCGCTTGACGGCGCAGGCCACGCGCGTCATGAACGCGGCGACCTCCGGCCCCATCGCGCGCTCGTGCACAGCTGGAAAGTCATGCATGTTCTCGACGAGGAGGCCGTCCACGCCGAGTTCGGCGTAGAGCCGCGCTTCCGCGACGGCCCGCTCCGAGGCACACGCCACCCCCCGGCACCCCGGCACCCCCGGCGACGGCCCCGTGTGGATCATCGCGATGACCGGTTTGGGGCGGGCGAACAGACGCGCAAAGGTCGTGCACATGGTCAAACTCCACGGGGCGTGTGCTGTCTTCGAAAATGAAAGAGGCGCGCGGCGAGGCGGCGACACGCCAGGGAGGATTCGGAAACCGGACGATCTTACCTTGCGGCGATTGAGGCTGTTCCGCCCCCTGACGCCGCACATCTAGCTACACATACTCCCCCCTTGCACAACCTCGCGCAGGCCCGCGGCGTTTGAGCAAGGGCGCCCCCGCAACGCTGACCCCTCGCCCGGTCCTTCGATTTGCTATGAGCGATACCGCCTCCCCGACCACCACGCCGACCCGCACGCTCCCCGAGGTCACCGTCCTCTTCGCTGGCGACTCCGGCGACGGCATGCAGCTCACCGGCGGCCAGTTCTCGCACGCGACGGCGCTCGCGCGCAACGACCTCGCCACGCTGCCCGACTTCCCCGCCGAGATCCGCGCCCCGGCAGGTACGCTCTACGGCGTCTCCGCCTTCCAGCTTCACTTCGGCGAGCGTGCCATCCACACACCCGGCGACGAGGTGGACCTGCTCGTGGCGATGAACGCGGCAGCCCTCAAGGTCAACCTCGGGCGCGTCCGCTCGGGCGGCACCATCATTGTCAACCGCAACAGCTTCGCGCAGCGCGACCTCGACCTGGCGAGCTATGAGAGCAATCCCCTCGAGGACGGCTCGCTCGAAGGCTACGACGTGGTCGAAGTCGAGTTGACCAAGCTGACGCGCGAGGCGCTCGCCGACTTCGACCTCTCGACGAAGGATACGGACCGGTCGAAGAACATGTTCGCGCTCGGGCTGGCGCTCTGGATGTACACGCGGCCCATAGAGCCCGCGCGCGAGTGGATCCGCGGCAAGTTCGCCACCAACGAAACCATCCGCGACGCGAACCTGACGGTGCTCAACAAGGGCTACCACTACGGCGACATCACGGAGGCCTTCGCCGCCCGCTACGAGGTGCCGCCCGCCAAGCTGGATCCTGGCGTCTACCGCACCATCAAGGGCAACGACGCGCTCGCGCTCGGCCTCGTCGCGGCGACGGTCAAGAGCGGCCTGAAGATCTTCTACGGCACCTACCCCATCACCCCGGCCTCCGATCTGCTCCACGCGCTGAGCCGTTACAAGGAGTTCGGCCTCCGCACGTTCCAGGCCGAGGACGAAATCGCAGCGGTCGGCTCGGCACTCGGTGCCAGCTTCGGCGGCGGGCTTGGCGTGACGGCGACCTCCGGCCCCGGCGTGGCGCTCAAGACCGAGTTCATCGGCCTGGCCACCATGACCGAGTTGCCGCTCGTCGTGATCGACGTGCAGCGCGCCGGGCCCTCCACCGGCATGCCGACCAAGACGGAGCAGAGCGACCTGATGATGGCCATCTACGGCCGCAACGGCGAGGCGCCCGCGCCCGTCCTCGCCGCCAAGACGCCCGGCGACTGCTTCGAGGCCGCCTACGAGGCCGCGCGCATTGCCGTCAAGTACATGACGCCGGTGCTCCTCCTCTCGGACGGCTACCTCGGCAACGGCTCCGAACCCTGGCGCATCCCCGACCCGGACGCCCTCCCCGACTTCCCCGTGCACTTCGCGGATTCCGAGGACGCGCCGACGGACGAGGACGGCACCTTCCTCCCCTACGTCCGCGACGCCGAGACGCTGGCGCGGCCGTGGGCCAAGCCCGGCACGCCCGCGCTGGAGCACCGCCTCGGCGGACTCGAAAAGGACGAGCGCACGGGCGGCGTCTCCTACGACCCCGAGAACCATCAGCGCATGACGGTGCTCCGCGCCGAGAAGATCGCGGGCATCACGCGCGAACTCCCGCCCCTGGAGGTCGAAGGGGACGACAACGGCGAGGTGCTCGTCATCGGCTGGGGCTCGACCTACGGGGCCATCAAGGCGGCCGTGAATCACATCCGCGACGAGAGCGACCTCCGCGTGGGGCACGTGCACCTGCGCTGGCTCAACCCGCTGCCTGCCGACCTCGGCGAGGTGATCGAGCGCTTCGGCCGCGTGCTCGTCCCCGAACTCAACCACGGCCAACTGGTGCGCCTCCTCCGCGAGCGCTACCTGATCCCAGCCGTGAGCCTGCCCAAAATCCAGGGCCTTCCGTTCAAGGCCAGCGAGATCCAAGACGCGATCCGTGCCGCCGCTTCCAACGCCAACTAGTCATGAGCGACGACCAGAAACCCAAGGGGGTGAAGCCCGCCGGGCTCCCCACCGGCGCCAAGCCTGCCGGTCCTCCCAAGGCCGCGAAGCCCGCAGGCCCGCCGAAGGCGGCCAAACCGGCGGGGCCACCCGGAGCCAAGGCCGTTAAGCCCCCGGCTCGCCCCGCCCTGCGTCCGCCCAAGCCGCCGACGGCCCGCGTCGTCGGGGCGCCTGCCGAGGGCGATGGCGAGGCCCACGGCCTCCCCGTGCTCACGCGGAAAGACTTCGCCACACCCGCCGACGTGCGCTGGTGCCCCGGCTGCGGCGACTACGCCGTGCTCGCCGCCGTGCAGCGCGTCCTCCCGGAGTTGACCGAGAAGAAGGAAGACGTGGTGTTCATCTCGGGCATCGGCTGCTCCAGCCGCTTCCCGTACTACATGAACACGTACGGTATGCACTCCATCCACGGCCGCGCCCCGACGGTGGCGACGGGTCTCAAGTCGAGCCGCCCGGAGCTGGACGTGTGGGTCATCACCGGTGACGGCGATGCGCTCTCGATTGGCGCCGGGCACTTCGCCCACATGCTGCGCCGCAACGTGGACCTGCAGGTGATCCTGTTCAACAACCAGATCTATGGCCTCACCAAGGGGCAGTACAGCCCGACGAGCGAGGTGGGCAAGGTGACGAAGTCGTCGCCGTATGGCTCGCTGGACCATCCGTTCAACCCGGCCGCGCTGGCCCTCGGCGCCGACGCCTCGTTCGTCGCCCGCACGATGGACCGCGACCCGAAGCATATGCAGGCCATGCTGCGCCGCGCCCACGCGCACCGCGGCACCGCCTTCGTCGAGGTCTACCAGAACTGCAACATCTTCAACGACGGCGCCTTCTTCGACTTCACCGAGAAGGACTCGAAGCCCGAGCGCACGGTCTTCGTCGAGCACGGACAGCCGCTCGTCTACGACGACGGGACGAAAGGCATCATGCTGGACGGCGTCACGCTGCGCTCGGTGAACCTGGACGATGGCAACCGCTCGACCGATGATTGCCTCGTTTGGGACGAGGGCGACAAGACGCTCGCCTTCTTGGTCATCCAGCAACTGTTCTGGAACGACGCCCTGCCGCGCCCCTTCGGCGTGTTCTACATCGAGGACCGCCCCGCGTATGACGCGATGCTGCAAGAGCAGGTCGAGGCCGTGACGGAGAAGAAAGGCGAAGGCGACCTCCGCGCCCTGCTCCACGCCGGGGCCACCTGGACGATCTCGTAGCGCGGTCAGCGAGCGATAACGAAGCGGCCCGAGCCGAAGTAGCGCATCATCACGCGACAGGATGGGGTGGTGGGCACAAAGAAGACTAGTTGGCAATGCGCGAGGACGGCGGCTCGACGCGGGTAAGCCGCCCACTGCCGCGTAGCCGACCCGCCGCGATGTGATACACGTACGCCCCCGACGCCCACCCCGACGCGTCCACCGCCACCGTGTGGAAGCCCGCCTCCTGCGCCTCGTCCACCAGCACCACCACCTCCCGCCCGAGCGCGTCGTAGACGACCAGGCGCACAGGTACGGCCTCGGGCAACTCGTAGCGGATGGTGGCCTGCCCGGTCGTCGGGTTGGGATAGGCCGCCGCAGCCAGCGCGTAGCGCTCGGGCACCTCCGGTGGCGGCTCGGGGAGCGGGGGGAGCGGTTGCGGGAGGTCCTCGGGTGTGATGGTGGCGAGGGCGGGGTCGGGAGCGAGGCCCCGGAGCCAGGTCACGGCGGGGACGGCGCCGAGCAGCAAGCGGTAGAGCGAGGCGAGGTTCTGTGGCACGAGCGTGTTGGTCATCTCCCGCGCCCATGGGAGGGCGAAGTCGACCGTGGCGGTTTCGCCCGGCTGGAGGGTAAACGGACCGTGGGAAATGAACAGGCGGCGGTTGGCAGGTGTATTCGATATTCCATCACCATAGCCCGGATTGTACTCGCTCCAGTAGCCCGGGGGCAGATCGGGAAACATGTACCGCGTGGGCATCCCGTTCGTCCCGTCGCGCCCACTGCCCCCAAACTCGATAGGACGCCCATCACGCCAGAGGGCTTGCATGTACTGGTAGGCTTCGACGGCATCAGCCGGATTGCTCTGCACACTGCCGCCGTTGTTCCAATAGACGAACGCAGAAAGGGGCTTCTCGGCAGGCCCGTCGAACATCACCGCTCCGAGTGCTGCCGGATGTGCGCCATACCCTCCAGTCCCTTCATCGAAGTCGTCGCCGTTGTAGACGTAGCCCACCTCCGCCGACGGATCGCTGCCGACGTAGTCGTCGGAGAACTGCCCGAGATCCGGGTCCATGAAGAGCCCGAAGTAGGCCGAGTCGAGCGGCGCCGGATCGGCCCCCACACCCTGATACGTCAGCGTGAGCCGGTAGAAGGTCGCATGGCGGATGTGCTCGGTCTCCTCCCGGCTCCGCCCGATCCGATGGAAGGCCATCGGCGCCGAGACCGTGTAGGCCGTCACCGCCACCTCCAATCCTATCGGTGGCGTATCTCCCCACCGATGTACGTTGCCCCGGTC
>JABDIZ010000085.1 GCA_013003465.1 Rhodothermaceae bacterium | reverse complement strand
TTCCAGACCTACGCGGTGCGGCACGTGCCCGCCGTAGCTGAGGTTCTGCGCCCGTGCTGCATCGACAATCGCTTCGAACACATCGGGGCGCAGGTCCTGATACAGCTTGAGGTGTGTCCATCCGGCGTCCGCTTGCACGCGGACGAGCGCTGCGGCCTCGGCAGGGTCCATGATGAGCTGCGTCAGCGGCCACTTGGGCGGCGTGCCGTCGAGGCCGGGGCTCATGCCGTAGATGGTCGGCGCGGCGAGCGTACCGGCGGCGACCTCAGCCTGCATCCGCTGGAGATCGGGGAAGCCCCAGAGATTGCGCACCGTGGTGACGCCGCTGGCGAGGTAGGCCGGGAGGTCTTCGCGGCGGAGATGCACGTGCATGTCGGCGAGACCCGGTGTGAGCACGCGCTCGCAGCCGTCGATTACGGTAGCCTCCTCCGGTATCGTCACCTCCGCCGCTGCGCCTACCGCCGCGATCCGGTCGCCCTCGATGACCACCGTCTGGCCCGAGCGCAGCCGCCCCGCGTCGGTGTCCACCACCGCAATGTCCACGAAGGCGACCTGCGCACGAAGCACACCAGGGATCCCGCAGCCCGGCGCTTCTTCGTCTCCTGGGCCTGTTACACTCGTGCAGGCCACGAGCAACGGCAGCGTGATCAGCGAGACAAGAAACCGGGAGGAGAGCAGGCGCGTTCGGCTTTTCATGCTAATAAAATAGCACGCACGCACCTTTTTCCGGATCCCATGCACGCGCGATTGCCCTGGTCTGCCCTCCTGATCCTCTTCCTCACCCTCGGCTTGCCCGTGGCGGCACACGCCCAGCAAGACGGTCGTGGGGTCGTCCTCACTACACGCGATGGGCTCACCGTCTACGGCGATCTGTACGCGTCCGGGGGTGTGCCGGGCCATCCGTTCATCCTTCTGTTCCACCAGGGCGGCGCCAACGGCCGGGCTGAATACGCGCCGATCCTTCCGCGCCTGCGGGCCGAAGGGTTCAACCTGCTCGTCCTTGATCAGCGCCGCGGTGGCGATAGGTTCGGCGGACACAACCGCACCGTCGCAGCGCACGAGGGTGCGACGTTCTCGTACTGCGAAGCCTTGCCCGATCTCGAAGCGGCGCTCGCCTTTGTTCGCGAGCGCGACCCTTCGGCGCGGCCGATCCTGTGGGGCAGCAGCTACAGCGCCGCGCTCGTGATTCAGGTAGCCGCCGTCCATTCCGACGCGGTGGCAGGCGTGCTGGCCTTCTCCCCGGCCTCGGGCGAGCCGATGGACGGCTGCCGCCCCGAACCCCTCGCCGACGGCCTGACGGTGCCACTCCTCGTCCTGCGCCCGCAATCGGAGGCAGCACGGGAATCGGTTGCGGCCCAACTGGCGGCCTTCGCTGAGCAGGGGCATCAGACCTACGTGGCAGATCCGGGCACGCACGGCTCGTCGATGCTCGCCGAAGAACGCGCTGGGGGCGATGTGGAGCCAACGTGGCGAGTGGTGCTGGACTTCCTGCGCGACGTGACCGACCGCGAGGCCGAGCGATAGCACACCACAGCACAAGGGCCGGTGAGCCGAGCCGCGAAGCTTCTCGGCTTCTAGAGATGAACGGCTTTCTGTCTGCTCGTCCCTTGCGCCATGCTTCGCTCCCTCCCCTGGCCCCATGCGGCCCTCGTCCTCCTGCTCGCCACCCTCATTCTCGTGCCCGGCTGTAGCTGCCTAGACGATTGCTATGACTATCCCCTCCCAAACGTCGCGGCCGACGGAACGGTGCAATGGGAGACCTATCGCTCGTGCGACGACGACTACGAAGACTTCTGGTTCTTCCTCATCACGTGGCTGAGCGGCGATTCTGACGGCCGACTGGCTTCAGGGGCACCCACCGACCCAGACTTCCGCTCGATGGGCCGCGTGAGCCACCCGGATGTACCGCCCCAGGTCAATGCCCTGCTCCCCGATGGGAACGGCAACCTGTACGTCGGTGGGCACTTCGTCGAAGCGGCCGACCTGGACGACAACGTGACGCCCGCACAGAACGTGGTGATGTGGAATGGTGCCCTAAACAACGGCCGAGGCGGCTGGCAAGCCCTCGGCAACGGCCTCGACGCGCCGGTGCGGGCCCTGGCGCTCGGCCCCGACGGCACCCTGTACGCGGGCGGGGTGTTCACGGCCACGCCGGGCGACCCCACGCCGCTGCTCAGCGTTGCGGCTTGGGATCCCGTCGCAACCACCTGGACCCCGGTCGGCCAGGGCGTGCAGGGCGGCTTCACACCGTTCGTTGATGCCTTGGCTGTGGACGACACCGGGCACCTCGTGGCGGCTGGCGGCTTCCTGGAAACGGTGGACACCGACGGCACGGTCACGACAGTCAACGGTATCGCGCGCTGGGATCCGATCAGTGAGGCGTGGGCCGCTATAGGCGCAGGCTTCCAGAGCCCGTTCTTCCAGGGCCTGCTCGCTGGCCCCGGTGACGAGGTCGTCGTCTCGGGGCAGCTCTTCCTGGTCGGCGGCGCGATGCCGTATCCACTCTGGCACTGGGATGGCATGGTTTGGACGCCGTACGACGAGGGCATCGGCCTCGCCAAGGCTGGGGCGAACGAACTCACCGCCGACAGCGAAGGAACGCGCTACGTGCGGTACTACTTCTACGACCCGGCAGACCCAGACAACCCCGGCTACCGCGTCGCCCGGCGCGGTCCGGCCGACGCCGCCTGGACCCCTGTCGCTCAGGATCCGCAACTGAATGCTGTGTCGGCGAGCCCGGATGCGCCCGGGGCTTTTCTGGCAGGTGGCTTCACGCAGGTCGAGGACCAACCGACCAACGGCCGCGCTTACTGGAACGGCGAGAGCGTAGAGCCCCTCCACACACCGGGGACCTGCGCCACGCTGCAACTGATCCACGCCGCCCCCGACCCGACCGCCCTGCCGGTGGACCTCGCGCTCGACGGTACGCCCGTCGTGGAGGACTTCACGTTCGGTAGTGCCTCGCCCGTGCTCGACCTGCCGCCGGGCCAGCCGCTCGACGCCAGCATCGTCCTGGGCGGGAGCACGGCGCGGCGCTGGC
>JABDIZ010000070.1 GCA_013003465.1 Rhodothermaceae bacterium | reverse complement strand
CTCGTACTCAATGCGCTTGTGGCGGTACGCCTCAGCACCCACGCTGAAGAAACCCGCCACACGCTGAGCCTGCACCTCGCGCGGCGCCCCGCCAACCTGGCCGTGCTCGGCCTCGGCCTCTTTCTGCTCGGCGCGATCCTCACGTACGGGTTCGTCGAGAACGTGCTGGCCGTCCTCCCGTAGCGGCGGTTTTCCTTTCATCCAATCACTTTACAATGCAAAGCTCTTTTAAGTCTTCGTATTCAGGCCTCCACGTCGCGTGCATCCTGGACGGCAACGGCCGCTGGGCCGAGCGGCGCGGGCTCCCGCGCCCGGCAGGCCATCGCGCGGGCGTCGAAGCGGTACGTCGCATCGTGGAGGCCGGGCCGGAGTTGGGCGTGGGCACACTCTCGCTCTACGCCTTCTCGGCCGACAACTGGAAACGCCCCAGCGCGGAAGTGCGCGCCTTGATGACGCTCCTGCGGACCTACCTCCGTGCCGAGATCCCGCGCCTCAAACGCGCGCGGGTGCGCCTGACCGTCTTCGGTCGGCGAGACCGGCTGCCGGAGGCCGTCCGCCAGGCGCTCGTGCGGGCCGAGTGGGAGACGCGGCACGGGGATCGCCTCCACCTCCGCGTTGCCGTGGACTACGCCGCGCGCGACGCCATCCGTCAGGCCGCGGTGCGCTGGGCGGCGGAGACGCATGACCTCAGCGAGCCACCCTCGCGGGAGGCGTTCGCGCAGCACCTCGCCGACGCCAGCCACAGTCCTGCGGCTCCGCCCGTCGATCTGCTGATCCGCACCGGGGGCGAGCAGCGCCTGAGCGACTTCCTGCTCTGGGAGTGCGCCTACGCCGAACTGCTCTTCCTCGACACGGCCTGGCCCGACGTAACGGCCGAGACACTCGCCGACGCCTTGGCACACTTCCGCCGCCGTGAGCGACGCTTTGGCGGCCTGCCCGCCGGTGACGGCGCGGCAGGCCTGCCGCCCACCCTCAACCTCGAACCCTCAGCCCTCTAACCCAGAACAGCCATGATCAAAAAACTCATCGCCATTGCCTTTATCTACGGCTGCTGCTGCATGGCCTGGATGATCCTCGGCGGCACCGTCGTGCAGCGCACGCACCAGCAGAATTCTAGTCTCCGTGCCGAAGTCGGGAGCCTGTGGGGCGGCGAGCAGGTGCAGGTGGCGCCGAGCCTGCAACGCCTCCGCGAAGTCGAGGACACGGTGACGCGCCAGGAGGGCGAGCGGACGGTAACCGAAACGGTGACCCGTACCGAGTTCGAGCCCCTCGCCCTGGCCGGGACGCACCTCGACGTGGACCTCGCCCTGGACCACCGACGCAAAGGGCTCATCTGGTACCCGACCTATCGCGTCGGCCTCGACGGGCTGTACCGCATCGCCAACGACACGGATGAGTCGGCGACGTACCGGTTCACCTACCGCTTTCCGCAGGAAGCAACGGTGTTCGACAATGTGGAACTGACAGTGGACGGCGAGGCCCTGGCGGATGCGACCGTGGACGGCGGCGCCTGGGTGCACACGCTCGACCTCGAACCCGGCGAGACGCGGACGATCCGCGTGGCCTACGGCAGCCAGGGCGTGGGTACCTGGCAGTACCGCTTCGGCGAGCGCGTCGCGCAGATCCGCGACTTCGCCCTCGCCATGACCACCGACTTCGAGGGCATCGATTTCCCGGTGGGCACGCTCGCGCCCACACGCAAGACGCGCGACGACGACGGCTGGCGCCTCGCGTGGGACTACGGCACGCTCGTCGCCGACGCGGGCGTGGGCATGGCACTGCCCCAGAAACTGAACCCCGGCCCGTGGGTGAGCCGTGTGACCTTCTTCGCACCCGTCTCGCTGTTCCTCTTCTTCTTCGTGCTGATGGTGGTGACGCTGCTGCGCGGCGTGCGCCTCCACCCGATGCACTACTTCTTCCTCGGCAGCGCCTTCTTCGCGTTTCACCTGCTGCTGGCCTACCTCGTGGATGTCGTCCCGGTGACGGCAGCGCTCGCCGTCGCCTCGCTCGTCTCGGTCGGCCTCGTGATCTCGTACATGCGGCTGGTGGCCGGGCTGCGGTTCGCGCTGGTGGAGGTGGGACTGGCACAGGGCGTCTACCTCGTCGGCTTCGCCTACACGTTCTTCCTGGAGGGCTTCTCCGGGCTGGCCGTGACGGGCCTCTCCATCGCGTCGCTGTTCGTGGTGATGCAGGCCACGGGCCGCCTCGATTGGGAGCACCTGTTGCAACGCCCGGAGGCCCCGCTGCGCATGCATGGACGCCCCTCACCCAGAGCGAAAGCAAACCCGGCACCGCCCATGGCATAGCCGCGTTGCGCGCCGCACTTGTGCGATTTTGGCGCCCTGGCTCGGCACGTCCCCCTTGTATTAACGGGGTATTTGGAGAGTGCGCGTGTGCACCCGTATCGTGCGCCCGCGCACTCTTTGTGGACTCGGGCAGGAGCCGCCGTGCCCCGTGGTCCCTCTACCTCACCCTCTGCTCTCATGCCCTTTCGCTACGTGGCGGCCGTGCTGGTCGCATGCCTCTTCGCTCCCCTGGCCCTCGCACAGAATGCCGTGGACGAGGCCAAAGCCTACCTCCAGCGCGACGCCCTCCGCTACGGCCTGACCGCAGCCGATGTGGCGGATGTGGTCGTAACCGACGCCTACACGAGTCGCCGCAGCGGCACGGCGCACGTCTACCTCCGCCAGAGCATCGGCGGCATCGACGTGCTCGGCACCGAGATGACGGTCAACCTCGACCGGACGGGCCGGGTCTTCCACGCGACGGGCTCCATGCGCCCCAACCTCGCGCAGGCCATCGCGCCGCAGCAGCCCTCGCTCGACGCCGCAGCGGCTGTGCAGCGCGCCGCCACGCACCTCGCCGTGCAGGGATTCCCGGCCCTTCAGGTGGCGGCGTTCAAAGGCGGGCCGACCCAGGCCGTCACCTTCGCCCGGAACGCCGCCGTGCGCAACCCCATTCCTGCGCAGTTGATGTACCGCATCGATGCACAGGGCACCTACCGCCTGACGTGGCAGGTCGAGATTGCCCCGCGCAGCCATGAACTGTGGCTGGTCTACGTCGATGCCCTTACCGGCGCCGAAGTGGCCCGCCAGGATCTGATGGTGGCCGACGCGTTCGGCCCGGCGAATGCTGAACCGACCACCCACACTGAGGCGCGCCCGGTCAGCGTCGCCCCCGTGCAGGCGCCCACGGCACCGGCGCTCGTGCCCTACGCCCTCGGCGGACCGACGTACCGCGTCTACCCGCTCCCCATCGAGTCGCCCAACCATGCGGCCACCGTCCCGCCCACCGACGGCCGCTCGCTCGTCAGCGGGGTGGAGGACGCCACGGCCTCGCCCTTCGGCTGGCACGACACCGACGGGGCCGCCGGGGCTGAGTTCACCACCACGCAGGGCAACAACGTCCACGCTTACCTCGACCAGAACGGCGACGGCGCTCCCGATGCGGGCACGCCCTCGCCCGACGGCGGCGCGGGCCTCGTGTTCGACTTCCCGCTCGACTTCACGATGGAGCCGAGCGCCTACGAACCGGCGTCGGTGACCAACCTGTTCTACCTCAACAACGTCATCCACGACCTCGTCTACCAGTACGGCTTCGACGAGGCGAGCGGCAACTTCCAGGAGAACAACTACGGCAACGGCGGCCTGGGCAGCGACCACGTCTTCGGGCGCGCGCAGGAGTCGGCCGACATCGGCGGGCGCAACAACGCCTTCTTCGGCACGCCCTCCGATGGCCTCAACCCGGACATGCTGATGCTGCTGTGGAACACCTCGAGTCCCGAGCGCGACGGCGACTTCGACGCGGGCATCGTGGCACACGAATTCGCCCACGGCATCTCCAACCGCCTGACGGGGGGCCCAAGCAATGTAGGATGCCTGGACAACGCGGAGCAGATGGGCGAGGGGTGGAGCGATTGGTACGGGATCATGCTGACGATGGAAGCGGGGGATGTGAGCACGGACGGACGCGGCGTAGGCACGTACGCACTTAACCAGTCGACGACGGGAGGCGGCATCCGTCCAGCGCCGTACTCGACGAGCTTCGGGACCAACGGCTTCACCTACCAGGACACGCGCACGCAGATCGCCCCGCACGGGGTCGGCTTCGTGTGGGCCACCATCCTCTGGGAGGCCACCTGGGAGTTGATCGAGGCCGAAGGGCTCGGCTTCGACCCGGACCTCTACAACGCAGCGGGGACAGCAGGCAACCAGATCATGCTCAACCTCGTGACGGAGGGTATGAAGCTGCAGCCATGCAGCCCGGGCTTCGTGGACGGGCGGGATGCGATCCTGGCCGCCGACCAAGCGCTCTACGGCGGCGCCCACATCGACGCGCTCTGGCGCGCGTTCGCGCGCCGCGGCCTCGGCATCGGCGCGGACCAGGGCTCGTCAGGCACCAATGACGACAACACCGAAGACTTCGCCGAACCGGAGACCATCGCGCCGTCTCCCGTCACGGACCTCGCCGCCTCGGTCGCCTCGCTCGGCGTTACGCTCGATTGGACGGCGACCGGCGATGACGCCACCACCGGCACGGCCTCCGTCTACGACCTCCGCTATTCGACCTCGGCGATCACCAACGACACCGACTTCGATGCGGCCATGCAGGCCGACGGGGAACCGACGCCGCAGGCCTCGGGCAACGCCGAGACCTTCACCGTGACGGGATTGGACTTCGACACGGAGTACTTCTTTGCGCTGAAGGTGCAGGACAACAGCTTCAACGTCTCGGACCTCTCGAACATCGTTTCGGCCACCACGCTTGCGGCCCCGGCTGCTGATGTCTCGACCGATCCCATCATAGCCCAAGCCGAAAGCGAGGAGTCAACCACGGTGGACCTTTCCTTGGGCAATACGGGCGGGAGTGACCTGACCTACACGATCGACTTTGTGGAGACAACGGCCCTCCGCCCCACGATGCCACAGGCGGAAGGCAGCCGCGTACTGGCCACGCGGGCCGACCGACCCAAGGGTGCCGCCGATCCGGCCGGGACGAGCCCGCTGCGCGGCTCTGGCGGCCCCGACGCTTTCGGCTACACTTGGATCGACTCCGATGAACCGGGCGGCCCGGCCTTCGACTGGGTGGACATCTCCGGCACCGGCACGGCCATCAGCCTCAGTGACGACGACTTCGAGGAGGTCGCGCTCCCCTTCCCGTTCGACTTCTACGGCGTCACCAAGACGACTGTTAAGATCGGGTCGAACGGCTACCTCACCTTCGGAGGAGATGCAACTGACTTCTCGAACGATCCGATCCCGAGTACGACTGACCCGAACGACTTCATCGCCCCGTTCTGGGACGACATCAACCCGACCCTCGGCGGGACGATCCACTACCAGGACATGGGCGATGGACGGTTCGTCGTGCAGTACACGGATGTGCACCGCTTCAACGATACGGCTACCACGCTCACCTTCCAGGTCATCCTCAGCCAGAGCGGCTCGATGCTCTTCCAGTATGATTCGGTGGTGGGCACGCTCAACAGTGCGACGATCGGCATCGAGAACGCCGAGGCTAGCGACGGGCTCGCTGTGGTCAATAGTGCCGCGTACGTGCATGACGACCTCGCCGTGCGGATTTCGTCCATCTGGGTCTCGGCCAGCCCGGCCGGGGGCACCGTCGCCTCGGGCAACTCCGAGACCATCACGCTCACCTTCGATGCGGCAGGACTCGCCGATGGCACATACACCGCTGACATGACGCTGACGACAAACGAGCCGGAGACAGGCGTGGCCGCCATCACCATCCCGCTCACGTTCACCATCGGCACGGTCACCGCCGACGAGCCGGGCGACACGCCAGGCCTGGACATCCCGGGCACGCACCTGCTCAGCCCGGTCTACCCGAACCCGTTCGCGGCGTCGGCCTCGTTCACGCTGGCCGTGGCCGAACACCAAACGGTGCGCGTGGAGGTGTTCGATGCACTCGGGCGCCGGGTGGCGCTCCTCCACGAGGGTCCGATGGCCTCCGGCGCACGCCGGCCCTTCACTCTGGACGGCCGTGCGCTGGCCAATGGCGCCTACGTCATCCGCCTGACCGGCGAGGCCTTTGCCGACACCCGGCGGGTGACCCTGCTCCGATAGGCCGGACGTTCACAGATCCCTTACAACAGCGTGGCGGCTCGCCTTCAGGAGCCGCCGCGTTTGCTTCGTGCGCGTTTCCTCCGTTCCTTTGCTTCGCGAAAACTAAGGAGCCGCATCCTCATCACTCTCCCTCTTCCCATGCGCAACCGTTACGGAACGGCCCTCCTCCCCCTGCTGCTGGGGGTCTTCATGACCCTTCCGGCCCAGGCCCAGGACGACGCTCACGCCCCGGCGATCTCCGCCGTCACCTCGTACTTCCAGTCCGCCTCCGCCCGGTTCGGGACGAATAGCGCGGATGTCTCTGACCTCGTCGTGACCAACGCCTACGTGGGCCGCCGCAGCGGCGCCACGCACGTCTACCTCCGGCAGGCGCACAACGGCATCCCGATCATCAACGCCCCTGCGCAGGCCGTCGTCACCCGCACGGGTGAGGTCTTTGCACCGCGGGCCTCGTTCACGACGAACGTGGCGGCGCGCGTCAACGCAGAGACGCCCTCAGTGCTCGCAGAGGCCGCAGCCAGCAACGCCCTGCAGCGCCTCCAGCGGATCGAGCGGCCTGCGGCTCCAGCCATCATCACGCTGAGCGATGCAGCGGGCGAGATCCTCGCCCCCACCCCGACGACCTACCCCACCGAGCATTTTGAGCCCCAGATGGACCTCGCCCGCCTCGTGTACGTGGTGCAGGAC
>JABDIZ010000055.1 GCA_013003465.1 Rhodothermaceae bacterium | reverse complement strand
CGCCAGAGGCCTCTGGCGAGACCGCGCCTCTGGCGCCAGCGGCGAAGCGCCCGTGGACCATCCTGGGGCGACTGTCGGCGGCGGTCCGCGAGCAGAACTGGTTCGCCGTCGTCTTGGAGGTGGTCATCGTCGTGCTCGGTGTGGTCATTGGTTTTCAGATCACGGCGTGGGGACAGAACCGCGCCAACCGGGAGCAGGAGCAGGTGTACCTCCATCAACTCGTCGTCGACCTCCGGGAGACCGAGCAGGAGATCGCTGAGGCCAGCGCGTGGCTCTTGCCTAGGGAGACCGGAGCGGGTGCCGTTCTGCGCTCGTTCTACGAACCGACCCGCCCCCACCCCGATACGCTTTTGGAGCGGATCGTCGAGTCCGCAGGGACCTGGAACGCCGATCCCGTTACGGGGACGGCGGAGGCGCTCGTGGCCACGGGCGACCTCTCGCTCCTTCGGGAAGACTCTCTTCGCTCCGCCATCACGTCCTACCTCCAAATCGTCAGCTATGTGAACAGGCTGCAAGCCGAGGAAGGGGTAGACCTGAAACGCGCCTTCCAGACCCTCCGGTCGGGGGGTGGCCAATCGGAGGGGTGGGACCTGTTCCTGACCCGCATCGGCCTCCTCTCGCCCGGAGACGCTCTGTACCCATTCCCTCCGGGGCCTCGGCGTAACACGACCGGACTCTTCGATGTGGAGGCGTTCCTTTCGGACCCCACGATGGAAGTGGCGGCCTCTACTGGCGTCGAAGCCCGATTGAACATCCGACTATCCCGAGGAGTCCTGCTCGACGCGACGGTGGCGCTGCGCGAGCAGGTGGAAGCCGAGATCGAGCGATGACATCCGCTCCCGTTCCACGCCCTACAACCCGCCCACACAGGCTCCTACCGGGCAATACCGCGCAGGTAGCCCAGGTCTTCGAGGTCTTTGGGGCGCCCGCTCGCCTGCTTGTTGGCAATCAGGTGCTCCAGCCCGATGTAGTACAGTGGGGCCGAGACTCCGTCTTCCGAGACGAGCGAGAGTTCACGCCGCGCTGCCCAGGCCTCGGCGAAGGCCACACCGGTAATCCGGCTAAGCAGATCAATGCGGTTGGGGGGGCGACCGAACTGGAGCACGAGATCGGGCTGCGTCAGTTCCTCAGCCTCTGCCACGCCGGGGATGTCACCGCCCCAGAATTCGAGCAGCGCCTCGAAGAGCCGCGCGGCATTGGCGGCGCTTCGGTCGTAGAAGAAGTCCACGTCGCCGGTGAGCCGGGCGTATCCGTAGTAGATGACCGCCTCACCTCCGACAATGAGGTAGTGGACCTGATACCGGTCCAGGAGACGAATGAAGTCCTGGGTGTCCGGCGAAAAGTGAGCGGCCGCTACGTCCCTCGACATGCGCGGACGTCCGGGGCATTGGAAGGGAACGCACGCCCCTTCAGCACCCGCGCGGCACGCTGCCGCTCCTGAGGCGATAGACTGCGATGTTGATCGCGGTCCCACCGGGCCGCATCATCGAAGCTCTTCGCTTTGTGGACGATGCGCGCGATCGAACGCGATGAGTCAGAGGCCTGGGAGGGGGGCACAGCCGGATCGAATGCGGTACGTATGTTCCGCAAACCGCTTCCGTTACGCCCGGTTCCTTCGCACTGCGAGGCCTACACCCGATGAGCGACGTCCCAACGGCATCCCCATCAGAACCCCTGCCCGCCTCGGGGCCTCCCGCTGGTCCGCCGACGCGTCCGTGGACCATCCTCGGCCGACTGTCGAAAGCCGTCCGCGAGCAGAACTGGTTCGCCGTCGCGCTCGAACTCGGGATCGTCGTGCTCGGCGTCGTCATCGGGTTCCAGGTGACGGCCTGGGGGCAGGCGCGGAGCGATGCGGCGCGTGAGCAGACCTACCTCCGCCAACTCGCCGCCGACCTGCTCGCCACTCAGCAGGTCGTCGCACGCGTCGACTCGGTCCAGGCCCTTCCCGACCGAGCCACCAAACAGCTCCTCCGCGCCTTCTACGCGAGCGAGGCCCCTCCGGTGGATTCGGCCAGCAAGTGGCTCCTGCAGTCCTACGAGTTCGATGTCGCCCGCCCGGTCCTTGGCACGGCCCAGGCTCTCGTCTCGACGGGCGACCTCAACCTTCTCCGCAACGACTCGCTCCGGAGCGCGATCACGGCCTACATCGATCGAAACGAGTGGGCCGTCCGGCACCAGGAGAGCTTTCAAGATCTGGGGTTCACGTCGACGCAGGCGTTGCACCGGACGTTCGACTTTGCCTCGACTCTGATCGCTATCCCCCCGGCGGTGCTCGATTCGTCCTCTCGAGCGAAACCTACCCTGTTTTACCCAATCGACTTGGACCGGCCGCCGCAGCCCCTCGACGTGGATCGGTTCTTTCGCGATGACGCGGCGCGCGCCTTTCTACTGGAGATCAACGTGTACCAGTACAACCAGATGAATCTCCGCCGCCAGATGCGGGACCTCGCAATCGCTCTCGACAGGCAGATCCAGGCCGAGTTGGACCGATGAGCGACGCCCCCGCCTCGGTGCCTCCACCGACTCCCTCCACTGACCCACCGAGGCGGCCGTGGACCATCCTCGGGCGGCTGACGCAGGCCGTGCGCGAGCAGAACTGGTTCGCCGTCGTCTTGGAGATGGTTATCGTCATCGTGGGCGTTGTGGTGGGCTTTCAGATCACCGTCTGGGGACAGGACCGTGCCGACCGCGCCCGTGAGCAGGAGTACCTCACCCAACTGCTCGTGGACTTCGAGCAGACCGAGGCGAATCTCGCGTGGTCGCTGGACTACGCCCAGCGGCGGCTTGAGCAATCGGCGATCCTGATGGCCGCGTTCGACGGCACGCTGGCCGATACGGTCGACGCACGCGCGTTGGCGCTTGCGCTCGGAATCTCGCACGCGATAGCCGAGCAGCCGATCCCCCGCGATACCTGGTCCGACCTCGTCTCCACGGGACGGTTGGAACTGCTCCGAAACCAGGACCTCCGGTGGGCCATCTCGGCGTTCTACCGCACGGTCGATCAGCACCAATCGTACACCCAGGACTGGATTGGATTCGTCGATCCGTTCAGGCGGCAGGCCGTCGCCACGCTACCGCCCCGGCTCCAGCAGGCGATTGCCGAACAGTACGTCGCGGGGCCGCCCGCGCCTGACTCGCTGATTCCCTCGCGGTCGAGCCTCCTGCAAGCCATCCGCGCCCGCCCGGCGTTGCAGGAGACCTTTGGGGAGGTCCTCACGACGAACTGGGGCGCCACGTGGCAATACCGAGCGCTGATCGATCAGGCTCGCGCGATCACCGCGCGCCTTCGCGCCGAAGTAGGCGAGGGCTGACCCGCACGAACCCAATCCGTTACCCGCATGGAACAGCCTCCCCCAACCCCATCGAATATCCCGTGGAAGCGCGTCCTGATTGAAGGCGTCGTCATTGTGGCCTCAATCCTGCTTGCCTTCGCAATCGACGCCTGGTGGGACCGGCAGACGACGGCCGGGGAAACGCACCAAGCGCTCCGGGCGATTGAGGCCGAGTTAGTCGAGAATCTCGCGTACTTCGAGTCGGCGGAGGACGTGTATCGTGTCGCCGCACAGGGGGGTGCGGACTTGCTGCACCTCACCGGACCGGAGGTGTCCGTCGCGGACGGAGAGCAGGTGAGTTACCTGATCGGAGAGATGTGGCGACGCCCTGATCTGGACCCACCCAGCACGGGAGCTTCTGCTGCCATGGTCTCAACTGGGGCGGCGGCTCGCGTCCGTAGCCGCGCGTTGAGACAGGAACTCGCCCTCTGGCCGGCCTATATCGAGCGGCAGCAGGAATTGATGCTCCAAGCTGGTACGGAGAATCTCTTTCACCAGAGGATGCTTCACTTCATCGCTCAACTCGACTTTGATCGGATCAACGGTATGGCGGCTTGGCCCGAAGTACGTGCAGCGTTTACTGAGCTTGTCCCAACGGAAAGTCAATTTGAGAGCGACTGGGCGGGCTTGCTGGCCGACCGCCAGTTCGAAAGCGGCGTCACGGGCCGCACCATGCTTACCCTTTCCGGTGCAGAGTTAGCCGCCCGCACTCAGACCCGCATCGAAGAACTACTTGCCCTGATCCGCGAGGAGCTGCGGCGGTAGCGGCCTATACTCAGCCGCCCATCTGCTCCACTACGGCGCGCATGAGCACCGTGAGCTTGGGCTCGGCCTCGCCTGCCGCCGCCAGCACGTCTTCGATGGAGACCGGCTCCAGCGCGTCCGGGAAGCACTCGTCGGTGATGACCGAGATCGCCAGGCAGCGCATGCCCATGTGCCGCGCCACAATGACTTCGGGCACCGTGCTCATCCCCACGGCATCGGCCCCGATCAGACGGAGGAAGCGGTACTCGGCACGCGTCTCCAAGTTCGGCCCTTCGACGGCCACGTACACGCCCTGCTGCAACCGGATGGCGCGGTCGAGCGCGGCCTGCTCGGCGATCTGCCGGAGGTCCGCATCGTAGACCTCACTCATGTCGGGGAAGCGTGGCCCCCAGCCGTCGTGGTTGGGGCCGGTGAGCGGGTTGACGCCTTGCAGGTTGATGTGGTCGGTGAGCAGCATCAGGTCGCCGCGCCGGAAGAGCGGGTTCATGCCGCCCGCCGCGTTCGAGATCAGCAGTGTCTCGATGCCCAGCGCGTGCATCACGCGCACGGGGAAGGTGATCTGCTTGGCGTCGTAGCCCTCGTAGAGGTGAAAACGTCCCTGCATCGCCAGCACCGGCACGCCGCCGAGCGTCCCACGCAACAACCGCCCGTGGTGGCTCTCGACCGTCGAGACGGGGAAATGCGGAATGGCATCGTACATGACCGTCTGTACATCCTGAATCTCCTCGGCGAGCTTGCCGAGGCCGGTGCCGAGGATCAGCCCGATGCGTGCGGCGTCGCCCAACTCATCGCGGAGAAACGAAGCCACGTCATCCACCTGTCGGCGGTATGTATCGAGGTCGAAAGACATGCGTGGAAGGGCTACGGAGGAAGGGCGAAGGACAAACGAGAGACGCTGGCGGAGGGCTCTCCCCTCTCTACTACCTCTCTCCTATGCTCAATCCAGGTCTTCGAGGATGCGGCGGATACGCTCGCGCTCGTCGTCCGAGGCGACCACGCTGGACTTCTCCTTCTCGGCCTTGCCGGTCACAAGCGAACGCAGGCTCCACCCCTGCTTCTCGTTGTTTGGCTCGGCTCCGGACGCAGGCTCCTCGTGCGGCGTCGGTGCTGCCGCCTCTGGCTTCACGGGGCCCCCTGCTTCCTTGGGCTGGAAGAAGCGCGAGCTGAACACCGAGGGCGCGGGCGTGGCCTCCGGGTCACTCTGGTTGGCCGCAGAGAGCACGTCGCGGTACGTCGGCAATGCCGTCTCCTCCTCGGCTGACGCAGGAGCTTGCGACTCCGACGCCGGCTTCTCCGGTGCAGTGGGCGGTTCGGCGGGGGCCGGACCAGAGGGCGTCGGAGTAGAGTCGGCGACGGATCCACTGGCTGCCGGGGGCGCTGCCTCTGGCGTCGGCCCAGGAGCAACGGGCGGGGCCGGTGGCGCTGCCGTGCGAGCGGGAGCAGGGTCGGCGGCCGAGGGCTCAGGCGCGGGCGATGCAGGCTTGGGCGAAGGTGCGGAGGCTTCGGGGGCAGAGATCGGCGCTTCCCTCGGCGGTACAGCGGTCGATTCAGTCGGCGAGGCGACGGAGGAGGGAGTCGGCGTCTCTGCAGGAGCAGGCGCCGCCGCGGGCGGAAGTGCCGGGGTTCGGTGCTCGTCGGCCGACATCAGCTTGATGAAGCCGATGGGGTCATCGCCCTGGAACTGCGCCAGCACTTCCATCTCGGACATGAGAAAGGCCCGCAGCCGCGCCGAGATTTCCGTCTGCCGCGCGTTCAGCTTGACGAGGTCCTGTCGCAGGTTGTAGCGCTCCCGCTCGGCGTCCTGCGTGATCTGATGGGCCCGCAGTTCGGCCTCCTCCACAATCATCTTGGCCTTGTGCTTCGCCGACTCCTCGGCCCGCTTGGCCGTCTCGCGCGCGGCCTCCAGTGCCTCCTGCAGCGCCATCTCCACACGCTCGTAGTGCTGCATCTTGTGCTGCATCTCCGCGACGCGCGCCTCCGCCTGTCGGTGCTCCTCCAGCACCTCCTCCCAGTCGGACGCGAGCTTGTCGATGAACCCGCGGACCTCATCCGGGTCGTAGCCGCGGAAGGTGGTGCGGAACTGTTGTTTGCGCAGATCGAGGGGCGAGAGCTTCATGGCGGGGGGACTCAGGAGCCGGGAGTGGAAGGAAGGTCGCGAGCCCGGCGGCGGCGCGCCGGGCGGCGCTCGGCCGGAAGCGTGAGCGGCCCATCGGCCTCCGGTAGCGTCCGGGTTGCCTCCGTCGCGCGGACGACATGGGCAAGGCGTCGCGTCATCTCATCGAGCCGATGGCGCAGGCGCTTCGCTTGGGCCTCGCTGGTGGCCAGCACCGTGCGTTCGCGATGGCGCACCCGTGCCCCGAGCGCCACGAGGAGCACCGCGAGCACCACCACCGGAAGAGCGAACCAGAGCATGGGCAAAACTAAGGAAAAAGCGCTGCAAGCGCCGTCCCCTCAGCCGCGCGCCCCGAACAGAGCGGTGCCCAGGCGCACGTGCGTCGCCCCCTCCTCGATGGCGACCTCGTAATCGCCGCTCATACCCATCGAGAGCATGGTCGTCGTAGCGTGCGGGTTGGCGCCGCCGTACGATTCTGCCAAGCGACGCAGGTGCCGGAACTGGGGACGTACGAGCGTATCGACTTCCTCGGGCGAGGCGGCGGGCGCGGCCAGGGTCATCAGCCCCAGAACGCGGAGATGTGCGAAAGCCGCGAGATCGTCCACGAAGGCATGAACGGCGTCTGGCTCCACTCCCGACTTGGTGTCCTCGCCGGACACGTTGACCTGCACGAGGCACGGAAGCACGCGCTCCTCCTGTGCAGCGCGTTTGTCGAGCGCCTCGGCCAGCCGCATGCTGTCGAGGGCATGAAAGAGGTCGGCGCGGGCCGCGGCGTCACGGGCTTTGTTCCGCTGAAGCGAGCCGATGAGGTGCCACCGAATCGCCCCGGCGAGGACTTCGCCGGGGAGAACATCGGACTTGGCGACCAACTCCTGGACGCGGTTCTCGCCGAAATCCCGCAACCCGGCCGCGACCGCGGCCTGCACTACTTCCACTGGGAACGTTTTCGTGACGGCGATGAGCGTGACGGTGTCAGGCGACCGGCCACTCCGGGCGCAGGCGGCCTCGATGCGGGCCTGCACCTCGGCCGTCCGCACGCGGATCTGGTCAGTCAGCGCATCGAGGGAAACGGAAGACATCGTTCGGGCTGGGGGAAGCAATTGGCACGGCACGGTTCCGAATCTACCTGCTCAACGGCCTCGTGTCCGCCCCGATCAGCAGTTCGCCTGTCCGGCAGGCTCCTTGCAGGCCTCACAGGACCGATCTCTCCACGCACCCTTTGACGGGATTTCTGCCATGCTCGCCGCCCCTTCGATGCTTACCAGCGCCCTCGCCCAGGCCCGTGCGGACTGGCTCGCGGGCGATCCCTCTGCTTGGTCCCGCTACGCCGACTGTCTCGCGCAGCTCGAGAGCCACGTCCAGACCAAAGCAGAGGCCTCTCACGCAACCCCGTCACCGAAGCGCATACCCCCGCGCGCGCCGCGCGGGCTCGCCTAGTCTGTGGGTAGCTTGGGCCCCTTCGCTTCGCAGCCCCATGTCTCTCCGTTCCCTCCTGAATGATCTCGCCCACGAGCGCGATGCGTTTCTTGAAGCGCTCGCGGCCCTCCCACCCGACGCACGCACCGCCTCCCCGTCTGCTGACACGTGGTCGCCACTGGAAATTGGGGAGCACGTCTTCAAGGCCGAGCGCTCGATGCTGACCGGTCTGGAGCGCCAACTCGAACGCGGCGACGCGCGCAAGGATCTAGGCGGACCCTCGCGCGCCAAGGCGACGGCCCTGTTGATGGCGATGCGTTCGCCTCAGCGTTTTCAGGCCCCTACGACGGTCCCCGACCTGGCTCTGCAAGGCATGCCCTACGAAGAGCTGCGAACCCAGTGGACCGCGCTGGCGCCGCGCTGGGAGGCGGCGGCGTCTATCCCGGAAGACTTGGCAACCGTGGGGCTGGTCCGTCATCCCTACGCGGGACCACTCACCGCGAAGGACGCGCTGCGCTTTCTTGTGGCCCACACGGCGCGGCATTCTCGCCAGCTCAACCGGACGGTGCGCGCAGCTGCTTGAGCGCAGGATTGCCCCCGGCCTTGCATCGCTTTCGACGGCCGGAGTATACTCGAATGCGTAAGCGCTTACATTCTTCGCGGCCTCTGGTTCTCTCCGCCTGAGCACGCCGCATCGCCCTCGTCTCGCTCGATGGAGCTTCTCGGCCGCCCCGCCACCTTCTCCGATCCCCCTGCCTTGAAGGACCCCCAGGGGTTCACCACGCTCGGCGCCATCACTGCGGTCGAGCACGACAAGGCCACCGTCACGTTGCACTGCGGGGAGGCACGCCTCCGGCTCCTCCTGCTCACCGACGACGTGGTTCGCCTGCGCGTGGCACCGCCCGGGGCGAGCTTTGGACGGGACTTCTCGTACGCCCTTGACCCCGGTACGACCTGGCACGGCCCATCGGCGCTGACCGTTGAGGAGAACGATGCGATAGTCCGCATCCAGACCGGTGCGCTGACGATACAGACCGAAAAGACTACGTGCCGCCTGCAGATTCTGGACGCGACCGGCCGCATCCTGTTCGCCGATGAAGCAGGCCCGGCCTGGGAGAACGCGGGCTCCAACGGCACGGACACCGTCTCCCACGTGGCCCTCTCGGCCCGGCTTCGGCCCGGCGAGCGGCTCTTCGGCCTCGGCGACAAAACGGTCACGCTCGACCGCCGCGGTCACCGGTTCGCGTTGTGGAACACCGACGCCTTCGAATACCAACGCGGCACCGATCCTCTCTACAAGTCCATTCCGTTTCTACTGTCGCTGCATGACGGCGCCGCCTGCGGCCTCTTCGTTGACACGACGCAGCGCATGACGGTGGACCTCGGTGCCGAAGCGAACGACCGGCTTCGCGTCGAGGCGCCCGGATCGGCCCTCGACTACTATGTACTGGCAGGCGCCACGCCGCTCGCCGTTCTCCAGCAGTTCGCGCGGCTCACGGGCCGCACCCCGATGCTCCCGAAGTGGGCGCTCGGCTACCACCAATGCCGCTACTCGTACCGGAATGAGGGGGAGATCCGCGAGGTCGCGCGCGAGCTCCGCGCCCGCCGCATCCCGTGCGACGCGCTCTACTTCGACATTCACTACATGGACGGCTTCCGCGTGTTCACCTGGGACCGCGACGCCTTCCCCGATCCTGCGGGCCTCATCGCCGATCTGAAGCAGGACGGCTTTCAGAGCATCGTGATCATCGACCCTGGTGTCAAGGCCGACGACCCTGCCTACGGGATTGCCCGAGCCGGACACGCCCACGATGCCTACATCAAACAACCCGACGGCTCCCCGTACACGGGCAAGGTCTGGCCCGGCGCCTGTCACTTCCCTGACTTCACCAACCCTGCCGTGCGTGACTGGTGGGGCCCCCTCCATGCCGAACTGCTGAAGCAAGGCGTGGCCGGGGTCTGGAACGACATGAACGAGCCCGCCGTGTTCATCGAAGACCTAGAGGAAGCCACGGCCATTACCATGCCCGAGGACCTCCGCCACGACTACGACGGGCATCCGACCGATCATGCCGAGGTCCATAATGCATATGGAATGCAGATGCTGCGCGCGACCTACGAGGGGTTGCTCCGCCTGGCCCCTGAACGGAGGCCGTTTACCATCACCCGCGCCGCGTACGCCGGTACGCAGCGCTACGGCACCACCTGGACCGGCGACAATACCTCGTCGTGGGACCATCTCAAGCTGGCGGTCGAGCAGTGCCTCTCGCTGAGCGTGAGCGGGACCCCCTTCGTCGGTGCCGATGTGGGCGGGTTCGTGGGAACACCAGACGGCGAGTTGCTGGCGCGCTGGACCCAACTCGGCGCGCTGATGCCGCTCTTCCGTAACCATACGACGCTGGGCACGCCGCCGCAGGAGCCCTGGGTGTTCGGCGAGGAGGTCGAACGCATATGCCGCGAAGCGATCGAGCTGCGCTACCGGCTCCTGCCCTACTTCTACACCTTGCTCTGGGAGGCGGCCACCGACGGGCTTCCGATGCTGCGTCCGCTTGCCCTCCCCCACCCGGCCGATGAAACGATCCGCCGTGAGGCCCCCCTCGGGTTCTACCTCGGATCCAGCCTGCTGGCCTATCCGGTGCTGGACGCTGGTCAGATCCAGATGAATGCCTACCTCCCACCCGTGCCCGGCGGCTGGTACGACGTGCACACCGGCCGCCATCATCCCGGGGATGGAGGCACTGTGGTACCCGTCGAAACGCCGCTGGATCGGCTGCCGCTGTTCGTCAAGGCCGGTTCCATCGTGCCGTTCCAGCCCGTGCTGCAGCATGTGGAGGAGAACCCCGTAGAGGAACTCACGCTCCACGTCTATCCCACGCCGGGCGCCTTCACCGCACGTCTGTACGACGATGCCGGCGTCGGCTGGGCGTTCAAGAACGGCGATTAGTGGCTGGGAACCCTGGAGTGCGTTCAGGACGTTCAGGCGCTCGGCCTCACCAC
>JABDIZ010000041.1 GCA_013003465.1 Rhodothermaceae bacterium | reverse complement strand
CATCGTGCTTATGGCGCAAGTCGGCGCGTTCGTCCCGGCCCGGCGGGCGCGTGTGGGTGTGGTGGATGCCATCTTCACGCGCGTCGGCGCATCAGACAACCTCGCGGCGGGGGAGAGCACCTTCCTCGTCGAGATGAACGAGACGGCGACGATCCTTAACAACGCCACGCCGCGTTCGCTGATCTTGTTGGACGAGGTCGGGCGCGGCACGTCTACGTTCGACGGGCTGAGCATCGCGTGGGCGATTGTGGAGCACCTACACGAACGGCCGGAGGTCGCGGCGCGGACGCTCTTCGCCACGCACTACCATGAACTCAATGCCCTCGCGGATCGGCTGGCGCGTGTCACCTCGTTTCGCGTGCAGGTCCAGGAACATGACGGGCGGGTGATCTTCTTGCGCACCCTCGTCCCCGGTGCGGCCGACCACTCCTACGGCATCGAGGTGGCGCAGATGGCCGGGCTGCCGCCGAGCGTCGTAATGCGTGCTAAAGAAGTGCTCCGTCACCTCGAAGCGCACGACGTAGCGGGTGAAGTCGGAGTCGAAGGACTGCCTGCCGCGGCTCCCTCCGCAACGGCCACGGTTCCAGAGCCCGCCCTCCATATTCCCGCCCCGCTGCACCCCGATCCGGTAGCGACCGAACTGCTGGACAAGCTCGAGGCGATGGATCCCGATCAGATGACGCCGCTCGAAGCGCTGATGGCGCTCGCCGAGCTAAAACGCGCGACCGGGTCCTGAGCCGACGCGTGGGTACCTTCGCTGCGTCTCACCCGGCTCTCGCATGCGCTACTCCTGGTTTGTTCTCGTCGGCCTCTTCGCTCTGTGCGTGTCGGCCTGCACCCCAGTTGAAACCGAGGCCGAAGGGGCGGAGCCTGTGGTGGACCTCGTCCCTGCGGAAGCCTTGGCGGAGGTATTGCCCGAGGCCATTGACGCGCACGCCTTGGTCAGCGAAGACATCTACCGAGGCTACTTCACCGACAGCACGGGTGGCACCGGCAGCGTGGCGCTGCAAACCGTAGCACGCACCTACGCTGACAGCGCGGGCTGGCAGATCGTCGTCAACGCCATCAGCTTCGACGACGCGGCGCGCTACGCCGACCTCGTCCGAGCGACGGGCGCGTTTCCGCCCGGTTCGCCCCAGACCACCGATTCGACCGGGTTCATCGATCCGGTACTCACCGAGCGGTTCAGCGAAAACACCGTCTATGCGGTGCCACTGGGGCGCATCGTGGTGCTGAGCGACCACCACGCGCTGGAAGTCAAATCCTACTTCACCCCCCTCGTCGCGGCGGCGCTGGCCCAGGTGGACACCGACCGGCTCGCGGCTACGGAGCCCGTCGCCACAACCGTGGATGCGCAGTTTCAGCGCCGGGCGCGCTAGCAGGCTTATTCAGTGCTATTGCCTGCGAGGGCGCTTCCGGCGTGGCGCAGGAGCGATCCCATTCGCTTGAGCCCGTTGCGCAGAGCCTGCGTCGAGTCCTCCGCAGTCGAGGCGGGGACCGAGTCAGCCGCCGCTTCCGTCTGCTCACCGAGCCGAACGAGGAGGTTTCCGATCGCCGCCCCATCGAGACCTGGGCCTGTGAGCGCCTCGTGAAGTTCACCCAACCCGTCGGCGATGGGCTGGAGCTCAGCGCGCTCGGTAACGAGGATTGCGCGGCGCCAGTCGTCGATGCGGTTGACTGCCTTGGACAGCGGGAACTGTGCCAGGCCCTGTTCCAGGTCATCAATCGTCGCGGAGACTTCAGCCGCGTGCGTTTCGTTGGGAATCGTATCCATGAGGAGAGGAGCAAGGGGGAAGAGGATGAAGGGATCAGGCCGACTCTGCATCGGAGGCTTCCGAGGGCGAGGCGGGGCCGTTGGTGTGAACGGAGCTCGGTGAACCGGGTTCGGCCTGTGGGAAAAAGGTGTCGAGCGTGTGCCCCGCCACAATGCGCGTGTTGTAGGCATCTGATGTTGCTCCGATGACCCCGCCGACGAGCGGAATGCCGCGCGCGAAGCGCCGCGCGATCAGCCGCTTGCCCGCCGTGGAGGCGATCCAGGTCCCCGTCTGCTTGACCAGAAACCGCACGCCGCGCTCGGCCAGCTTCACACCCACCCGGCTGACCGCCTCCTCCTCTTCCGTGTTGATGTGCGCGTTGGTCTTGAGTAGGCACGCAACGACGGTGTCGCGCGTGGCCTCGTCGGTGAGGTCGGCGTGACCCGCGAGGACGGCGCACGAGGCTGCCATGTGAAGCTGCAGGAGTGCGACACCCGCGAGATCGGCGGGCAGCGTGATGGGCATGGTGAGCCAGCCGCCGAGGCCGGTCACGAAGCCGGTGCCACCTGCCAGGGCGATATGGCGCTGCGTCATGCGCTCGGCGCGGTCGCGGAGCGGGCCCCGTCGGCGGCGGTACGGAGCAGCGGTCTCGCCAGGCGTGCCGAGCGTGGGGAGCCCCTCAATGGCTTTGGGGTAGAGTTGGTTCAGGATGTAGGTCTTCATAACAGAGGAATCGGGAGGGGGGAGGAGGTCGCTCTACGAGAGCAAGCCCCGGAGAGATGCTTTCAATGTGTGGCCTGCGGCCCAACGACGGCGTCGAGGCGCTCGCGGATCTCCGCTTCGAGGCTGCGGCGGAACGGGCGGAGCGGGAGGCCGAGTTTCGCCTCGATATGGACCGTGTCGGCCGTAGCTGTGAGGGTGCCCTTCACCCCGGGACCGTGCACCCGAAGTGTGTCGCCGTCCCAAGTCGTGCGCGCTTTATAGTGGGTGCGCAGTTCGTCGGCGACGGCTTCGGCAGCCTCGCGGGCCCGTTCGCGTCCGAGGGCGTGGTGTCGGGTGATGGAGATGTGCGCCATGCGAGACGAGCGAGGAAGAGCAGATGAAGGGCGGGAGAGAGGGATGGCCTGTACGCAGGGCGGGTATCTTCGATCCGCCGCCTGACTTCTCCCGACCGATGATCGATGCTTTCCTGGGGCATATGCCTCGTTTCGACGCGACCAACTACATCGCTCCCACCGCTGCCGTCATCGGCGATGTGACGCTGGGCGAAGGGGCGAGCATCTGGTTCGGCGCCTCGTTGCGCGGCGACGTACACTGGATCGAGGTGGGGACGGGGAGCAACGTCCAAGACAACGCGACCGTACATGTGAGTCGCGGTACTCATCCAGCTCTCATCGGCGAGCGCGTCACGATCGGGCACAATGCGGTCGTCCACGGCTGCACCATCCAAGATGACGTACTGATCGGGATGGGCGCGGTGGTCCTCGATGGGGCCGTGATCGGTGCGGGGTCCATCGTCGGTGCGCAGGCGCTGGTGACGATGGGCACCGTCGTGCCTTCGCGTTCGCTTGTTCTCGGGGCGCCTGCTCGCGTGATCCGGGAACTGCGCGACGAGGAAGTGGAACGCAACCGGGCCAACGCGCGGCACTACGTCCGCATGAGCCGGATGTATCTGGGCATCAACCGACCCGAAATGAACCCGTTCTACACCGACGAACGCCCTTCTACGGCCTTGAAGGGGGGATGAGTGCGATTGGCGCGGGCTTTGTTCTAGAAGCGCTTCCATCAGCTTCGCGCCCCATGCCTACCACTCGTCAGATCCACCGCATCAGTTGGCTGGCTGCCCTCGGCCTGGCCTGCCTGGCTTCATCGGCCGCGCTGCGCCGCCGCCTGAGCGTCCGTGAGGAAGAATCGGCGCTGCCCGAGCGCCTCTACCGCCGCGCCGACGACCTGCTCCAGCAGCTGTTCGACTGAGCGACCGAGCCCCAGTGCGCTTTTGAAACGAAGGAGCTGCGCGCCGAGGAGGTGAGCAGCGAAGACGCCGCGTGGAAGGCACACGGCGGGTGCGAACGCCGAGCGCCACGTATATTTCGAGCCCCGTGAAGGGGGAATGAATCGGGCGCGTGAGGGTAACAGCGTTAAGAGCCCTGCGTACGCTCTGAGCAGGCAGCCTAACCTTGCGCGTGGAAGCCTTTCGCCCGGCGCCTCAGCCCCGCGATCCGCGCGCGCATCCGGTGACGACCATGACCACGCTCTACTGGATCTGCCTCCTCGGCGGGCTGGTGTTCTCCGTGCTGGCCGTTTTCCTGGGCGACGTGCTCGACGGCGCGCTCGACAGTCTCGACGGAGCTTTCGACTCCGTGGACCTCGGCGACTTCCTCGATCCGCTCTCGTTCGTAGGTGGGCTGACCGCGTTTGGCGGTGCAGGTGTGCTTCTGGAGAGCTACACCGGGCTCAGTGTGACCAACGTGGCCATCCTGGCGGCCGTGATCGGGATGGCGCTGGCGGTGGTGATGCACTTCGCCTACGTCAAGCCGATGAAGCGGAGTGAGAACTCGACGGCCTTCTCCGTGCGCGAGTACTACGGCAAGATCGGCGAGGTCAACACGACCATTCCGGCGAAGGGCTACGGCGAGGTGCTCGTCCGCATGGGCGCCTCCGTCACCTTCCAGGCCGCGTCATCGTTCGACGGCACGGCCATCCCGACAGGCACGAAAGTGGTCGTGGTTGAAGTCGAGCGGGACGGCTCGCTCCGCGTGACGCCCATCGACGAAGACCTGGCCCAACCGATTCCGCTGCCGGGCGCCGAACGCCCGCGCCTCCCCGAGCGTACCCCGGCCTGACGGCCGATCCGCTCGCCGCTTCTTACCGACTGACTCATTCTGGAGGACCTCATGGACCCGACCCTGCTCGCCATCGTCATCCCCATCGTCGTCTTCGTGCTGCTGATCATGCTGGTCGCGTCACGCTACAAGACCGTCTCGCCTGATGAAGCGATGATCATCACGGGCGCCGCGCTCGGGGGCAAGAACGTCCTCACCGACGAGTCGGCCCGGAAGGTCAAGATCGTCCGCGGCGGTGGTGCGTTCATCGTGCCCATCGTCCAGCAGCGCGAGCAGCTTTCGTTGCTCTCGCACAAACTCGATGTCTCCACGCCGGAGGTCTACACGGCTGAGGGCGTTCCCGTCCTCACCGACGGCGTCGCCGTCATCAAAGTCGGCTCCTCCGTGGAGGATGTGGCGACGGCAGCCGAGCAGTACCTCGGCAAGCCCGACGAGGCGCTCCGCGCGGAAGCCCGCGAGGTTCTGGAAGGGCACCTCCGCGCCATCCTCGGCACGCTCACCGTCGAGGAGGTCTATCGCAACCGCGACAAGTTCGCGCAGGAGGTGCAGTCCGTCGCCGCGCGGGACCTGAAGAAGATGGGGCTCCAGATCGTGAGCTTCACCATCAAGGACGTCCGCGACAAGAACGGCTACCTCGAAGCGCTCGGGCGCCCCCGTATCGCAGCGATCAAGCGCGACGCTGACATCGCCGAGGCCGAGGCCACGCGCGATGCGCGCATCAAGAAGGCTGAGGCCGACGAGAATGCGCAGAAGGCCGAACTCGTGCGCGACACCAACGTGGCCGAAGCGACGAAGGAGAAGGAATTGAAGGTGGCCGCGTTCAAGCAGGAGCAGGACACCGCCAAGGCCGCCGCCGACCTCGCCTACGCCGTGCAGGAGGCAACGAGCCAGAAGGCTGTCGTCGAGGAGCAGATGCAGGTTGAACTCGTCCGCAAGGAGCGCGAGGTGGACCTCGAAAAACTCGAAATCGATCGCCGCGAACGGCAGTATGACTCTGAAGTCAAGAAGAAGGCCGATGCTGAGCGGTACGCCATTGAGCAGGCGGCGGAGGCAGACAAGCTGCGCCAGGTGCGCCGCGCCGAGGCGCGCCAGTTCGAGATCGAGGCCGAGGCCAAAGCCCGTGCCGAGGGCACGCGCGCAGAAGGCTTTGCCGAAGCCGAGGTGATCCGACAGCGTGGGCTTGCCGAAGCCGAGGCCAAGGAAAAGCTGGCCGAGGCATTCGAGAAGTATGGCGAAGCTGCCGTGCTCGACCTCCTCGCCAAGATGATGCCCGAGCTGGCCCGCGAGGTCGCCAAGCCGATGGGTCAGATCGACAAGTTGACCGTCGTAGATACCGGCTCTGGCCAGGGCGCCGCCCGCGTCACCAACTACGTTGCCCAACTCATGGCGACAACGCCCGAACTCGTTAAGGGCATCGCCGGGGTGGACCTGCAGGCGCTCGCGCAGCGCCTCGTGACCAACCCGGAGGAGAGCCGCGCCCTTCCGCCGCAGCGCGGGGACGGCGCACCGCCCGAGCCGTCGCTGCCGATGCCGCCGTCGGAGCAGGAAGAGGCCTGATCACAGGCGGGGTCACCCCGCATTGGGGCGAGCATCAGGGTCGCCCCGATGCGTTCACGGCTGCAACGGGATGATCTCGCCGGTCGGCCCGACGGTCATCCCCGGCGGTGGAGGCGTCGAGGGGAAGTTGGAGAGCGGAACGTCGCCATTCCAGTCGTTCGGGACGTAGTGCGTGTGGCTGCCGTGCGAGATGCCCACGTAGCCCGTTGGGCTGATGACGCCGCGATCGGAGGCCCACAGCCCGAGTACGTCGCCGAGGACGAAGAACAGGAGCAGGCCGAGCACGACAAAGAGGCCGAGGCGAGCTTTCTGGCGAGTAGTCATGAGGGCGTGCAACGTGGGTGGGGCGAAGGGAGTGCCGCACATGTGAGCGCATGCAAGTGGTACCGGACCAGTGCGAAAAATACGCAGGACGAAGAGCCTAGAGCGGTAGATGTAGCTCGGGTCCCTAGGCTGCGATTAATCTTTCGACGGTTAAGGCCATCAGGAGGCCTAGCTTCGCTTAGCGCGCGCCTTCGCCTTCTCGTCTACCACGCCCTTTTGCCGGTAGAGGTCGAGGTAGCTCGGCACACGGTACCGATCGCCGTAGATCGCCTTCATCTTCTCCCAGCGCAGCTTGCAGGCCATCTTAAAGGCTGTGTCCTCGCCGTACTTCTTGATCGAGAACGAGGTGCCGCGAGCCACCCCGGGCTCGGGATTCCAAGAGACGGCATAGACCTCATGCTTGACGCCGCGCCGGTCACGCTTAAAGGTGCGCGAGATACCGACGACCCCCGTCGAATTATTCTTGTTGCGACGGATCAAGCGTCGACGCGGCGCGCTCTCTGGCATGGCCGCGACTTCGGCTTCCAGGCTCTTTCGATATTCGACGGCCTGCTGAAATGCCTCTTCCTTTCCGCCGGACTTCCGATCTGAAAACAGCTTGGAGTAGGTCTTGCCATGGCGGTAGACCCGAACCTGCCAGCCATGCGTGGAATCGGAATCAATGCGAATAACGCCTTTCGCTTTGGGCATCGGTCTCACAGGAGCTACTGCACGGAGGGTAGGGGCGGTCCCGGTGCGCCTGTGCAGAGTCTGGAATTACCGTAGTATACAGGATGGTGCCGGCCCGCCTCATCGGTATGCGAAAAATATAGCAATCGGTTTCATAAGGGTCATAACAGATGTGTGAAATGGCACGCGGCCGTGCGCAGATTTCCACGGTTGCAGAGTACCGTTAGGCCCCCTGAGGAAGCCCTCAGCCGATCCGGCGAAACCGTGCGTTGACGAGGCAATAGACGCCGTAGGCCACAAGGCCGAGGGCTGCCAGGCCGAGCAAATACGGGCCGTGCGGCTGCCCTTCGAGGGCTTCGAGGGCTCCGTCGAGGCCACGCGCCTCTTGCGGATCCGCCTGCAGGGCGGCTTGGATCACAAACGTGCCCATCAGTACAAAGACCACCCCGCGTGCGCCGATGCCGAACCGGCTGATGCGGACGGCCCACGTCTGTTGCGCTGCGCTCATCTCGCGGGTCTTCAGCTTGTCCTCGAACGTCACCGCCCAGGCGCGGTAGAGCTGGTAGAGCCCGAGGGCGATCGTGCCCACTCCCGCCATCCCAACCAGCCACACGCCGAAGGGCTGCTCCATCAGGCGAGCCGTCCACGAAGCGGCCCCGGAGCCACCGGATTCGCCCGTACCGTCGCCGAGCAAAAGGTTAAAAGTCGAGACGGCAAGTCCGCCATAGATGAGGCCGCTTCCGGCGAGCCCAAGCCGCTTTGTCGCCCCCTCGGCATCCGAGCCTTTGTCTTCGACATCGAGGATCGACTGGGCGAAGCGCCAGAGTGCGTAGCCTACCAAGCCGATGGCAATGAGCCAGAGCAGGACGTGCCCGAACGGCGCATCGGCGAGGGTGCGGATGGCACCGCGCGTCCCCGTGGTTTGTCCGCCTTGCCCCAGGGCCGTGAGCAGCGCGAGAATGCCGATGAGGCCGTAGAGGAGGCCCTTGACGAAGTAACCCGTGCGGGCGAGGCGCTCGACCGTGCTGCCGTGCGCCGCGCGCTGCGCGTCGGCGGGGGAGAGGGGCGTATGCATGAGAGCAGGCGTTGAAGAGGGGGGCCTTAAAAGCGCCGCCGCCCCACAGAGATCCGTACGCTCGCCTCGCTCAGAGCTTTCGATCCTTCCAGTTGATGCGTGGGAAGAAGGCCAGCACGGCCGGGAGCGTCACCATGTAGACGAAGAGGTAGGCTTCGAACAGCGGGAACGCCCGTAGCAGGCCGAGGCGGCCGCTTGGCCGAAGGGACGTGTACAGCAACGCGAAATCGGCTCCTGCCTTCACGCCGATGGCCGCGAGTCCAGCCCAGGGCGCGAGGACCAGCGCCACGAGCGGGAGCAGATGCGCGAGGTGACCAATTGCATAGATGCCGTGGACCCACAGGGGCGCGCGCATCCCCCCACGTGCCCAGCGGCGCCGTTGCTGGTACACATCGCCGAGGCGGGTGAGCGGCAGCGTGGCGTTGTGGAGTGCCGGGTCGAGAGGGAAGCGGACGCGGAAGCCAGAGCGATCCGCGACCGTCTTGAACAACACGTAGTCTTCGGTCACCGAGAACGGGAGGGCCGGATACCCGCCCACGGCCTCGTATGCCGCCCGCCGGAAGGCCATGTTGTTGCCCATCGCCGTGACCGGTCGTCCGGCCTCGACAAGCACACTGGCGGAGGCGAGCAAATAGGACCAGTCGAGGGCCTGAAGCGCCTCCAGCGGCGTGTCGTGCTCGACGACCGTGTGTCCACACACCATCCCAACGGCCTCGTCTTGCAAATAGGCGACGTGGGCTCGCACCCAGCCCGGCGGCGGGGCACAGTCGGCGTCGGTGACGAGGAGGAGGTCGTGGTCGCAGGCTTCGATGGCCGCGTGGATGGCGTTAGCCTTGCCGCGCAGATGCCCGGCTGCATCGGGCACGCGGACGTAGTGGAGGCGTGGATGCTCCGGCGTCTCGTCGAGATCCTCGTCCCCAAGGACAACGACCACGTGCTCGGCTCGCTGCTGGACCTGCCGGATGACGGAGGCGGTCCCGTCCGTCGAGTGGTCGTCAGCGATGTAGAGGTCGAGCAGGTCGGCGGGGTAGTCCTGGGCGAGGAGCGCGTCGATGCAGCGCGGGAGGCGATCCTCTTCGTCGCGGGCGGCCACCAGCACCGCCACGCGGGGAAGCGGCCCGTTGAGTGGCGGCGGCGTCGACGGCATCCGTGCGGCCAACCACGCCATCGCTACCATGAGCATGCCATAGAGGCCCACCACGAATGCCAGGACGGCGAGAAAAACACCCATGCGGAGCAGTCAGAGCGAAGCGAAGCGCCAGCCATCGACGCGCAGAACAGGGAGGGCTTGAGCGAGTGCGGCCCGCGCTATCGATCCGGCATGGGGCCCCTCATGCAGGACGATGAGGGAGCCGGGGCGTGTCTGCTGCACTATGCGGTGCGCCACGATCTCGGGCGTCGCCGAAGCTACAAAATCGCCGGGCAGCAGGTCCCAGAGGACGAGCCGCCGGTTGGTATCGCGGCACCAGCGGCGGAGGGCCGGAGTGAAACGGCCGTACGGCGGACGCACGTCACGGGCAGGGACGCCGAGCGAGTCCAGCAGCGCCGCTGCGCGCTCGAAGGCGTCGAGCGTAGTAGCGCGCGGCGTTTTCCAGGGATCCGTGTGGGTCCAGCCGTGCAGACCGATCCGGTGCCCGGCGTGGACGATCTGCGCTACGAGATCGGTGTGTTGCGCTACTTGTTCGCCGAGGACGAAGAAGGTGGCGGCGGCGTTATGGGCCGCGAGACAATCGAGGAGCGCTGGGGTGCTCGCCGGATCGGGGCCGTCGTCGAACGTCAGATACAGGCAAGGGGCGCCGTCCGTGTCGTGGGCGGCGGCGCGCCAAACGATACCCGGAAAGAACGGCGCCACGAGGCGCGGGATCGTCGTGTTGACGAAGTCAGACATCGCCGCGTCAGCGCACCACGCGGCGGCCCTTCCACTCGTAGCGGCCGAGCGCGCCGCCCGCTGCCGCCAGCACGATGTACGGGATGTGGAGCAGTTGTGCCGGGAGGAAGTAGCCGAACAGCCATCGCCGGTCGAAGTGGCGGCACGCGGGCCAGAGTAGCAGCGCCTCAGGGATGGCTTTGAGGGCGAACGCGCCGAGCAGGAACACGCCGAGGCCCGGCACGAACGGCCACGCGAGTCCGCCGACGAGGAGGCCGAGGTAAAAGCCGTAGATCGCCACGAAGAGGGCCACGAGCCGCTTGTTTGGGTAGTGCGCCCCCTTCGAGGCCCAGCGTCGGCGCTGCTCGAAGAACGCTCGCAGCGTGTAGATCGGCTCGGTCACTGTTGCGGCGGCCGGGGCGGCGCAGTAGCGGACGCGGTGCGGCGTCGTGTCGTGGATCTTCTGCATCAGCAGCTCGTCGTCGCCGCTCGTCAGGTGGTCGATGCCGTGGAAGCCGCCGAGCGCCTCGAACACGTCTTTGCGGTAGGCCACGTTGGCGCCGTTGCAGATCGTCGGGCGCCCGACGCCGATGGCGCCGCCGCCCACGGCCACGAGGCCGAGGAACTCCAGCGCTTGCATGTGCAGAAACGGCCGGTCGCCGACGCGGTAGAGGACGGGGCCGGAGACGAAGGCCGTCACGCCGTGCGCCTCCGGCTGAGCGTCGAGGTCGGTGAACATGGCGGCCATGGTGCGGAGCCACGTCGGCGAGGCGACGCAGTCGGCGTCGGTGGTGAGGATGACGGAGCCTCGCGCGTAGGCAATGCCCTTCTCAATCGCGCGCTTCTTGTGCGCGCGGGTGCGTTCGAGGTTTTCGGGCATCCGCAGCAGATGCAACCGCTCAGGAGACACCTCATCGCCTATATCCTCTCCCGCGCCGATCAGAGAGGGCGCGTTCACATGCTGCCGCAGATGCTCGACGATGACGGACGTTTCGTCCTCCGAGAGGTCGTCCACCACAATCACCTCGAAGCGGTCTTCTGGGTAGTCGTTCGCCAGGATCGACTCGACGCAAGCGGCAATCATCCCGGCCTCGTCGCGCGCGGGGACAATGACCGAGAGCATCGGCCACGTCGTCGGCTCTGGCGGCGTGGGTGTGCGTCGGGCACGCCAGAAGCCGAGCGCGAAGGCGCCCATCATCGTCGCGTAGACCGCGCCGCAAATGTAGAGCAGGAGCAGAAAAACGGTCATGCTTCCACCGCCTCTGTCTGCAGGACAGGCGAGGTCATGCGCTGGAGGCGCAGGCGCGGCAGCAGGGGCAGGCCCACCAGCGCAGGGAGCAGCAGGTTCACGGCGAAGAGTCCCAACGAGGCGTTAAACGCCGCAGCCTCGGCGATGCCGAACGCGCCGAGGAAAAACACGGCGGCGCTCTCGCGGATGCCGAGATCGCCCAGCGTGATGGCCGGAATGGCGCTCTTGGCAAAGAACACAAGCACGACGCCCGCGTAGGCCACGAGCAGATCGGCGCCGGGCGCAAAGGCGCGGACGAGGAGCACGAATTGCGTCGAGAAGAGAGCGTAGCGGAGGGCTGAAAGGCCGAGCAGTTCGGTCGCGTCGCGGGGTGTGAAGCGGTCCAGGATGGCGAGGATGCGGCGGAGCCGTCGGAACGGAAGCACCGTCGCCAGAACGACACGGGCCAGCCGCGGCCGGATCAGCAGCACGAGCAGCGCCGCCGTGCCCAGCAGGCCGAGGGCGAGCACGGTCACCCAGGCCAGCGAGGCGAGGTCCGTCTGCGTCAGCAGGAAATAGGGCAGCACCGCCAGCCCGGCTACGAGGCAGCAGGCCAGCGTCGCCATCCGCTCGGCGAAGGTGAGCGTCGCCGAGGCGCTCGGCGGCACGTCGCGGAGGTAGAGCGCGCGGCCCACGTAATCGCCCACGCGGCCTGGCGTGAGCAGACCCAGCGGGTAGCCACTCAGCACGGCGGCCAGGGAATCGCGAAAGCGAAGCGACGGCGTGAGCCGCTGCACCAGCCGGTGCCAGCGATACGCCTCCAGCCCGACGTTCAGTGGCGCGAGGAGCAGCGCCGCCAGCGCCCAGCCCGGTCGGGCTTCCCGCGCCGCCGCCGCGATGGCGTCCCACTCCACGAATATGGCCACGGCACCCAGGGCCACGACGGCCAGCAGGAGCTTGAGGACGTAAAGCGTACGGGGCACGGGCGGGGGACTCGGAAAGCGGGTGGAGTAGGGACGAGGACCTAGCGGAACAGCGGGCGCAGGTCGCGGAAGTCGTAGACCACGCGGAGCCCCGAAATGACCAAGCCTTCCGGGCTGAAGCCGAACAGTACGCCCGCCACGGCGCGGTTCCGGTCGAGGTTGACCACCCCGAGGCCGAACGTGAGAGACGGATGAAGCGGCACGCGGCCGTTCTCGTCCGCCGTGATGTCCTCGTCGAACGAGAGGGCGAGCTTGAACTGATCACCAATGTTGTCGTAGACGCTGCCCACATCGGCGAGGAGAAGCGCGTCGAGTCCGTAGCGCCCGACGAGGTCGATGATGGGAAGGCGGACGCCCGCCCCGGCCGCCACGAGGTCCGGTCCGAAGAAGCGCTCGGCCGGATACCCCGGCAGCAGGGCGTCGTCCAGAGCCGGGAGGTAATAAAAGGGCAGCGACTCCGTGGTGTCGTTTTCGCCCCAGACCATGACGCCCACCGCGCGGCCGATGAGCACCGTGCGGCGGCCGCGGAGCGGGTAAAAGCCGAAGAGTCGCACCTGTGTCCGGTTGAACTGCACGTCCGAGTCGTCCAGGGAAAAGAAGCGGCGGGCAGAGGCTTCGAGCAGCATTCCATGCCGTGTCATCACGAGGCGGTCGCGCGTATCCGAGGATACTTGCAAGCCCAGCGCCACTCCGGTGCGGGTCTCGCCCTGGACCATCAGCAGGTTGTTGAGGCTGATGGCGTCGAGGTTCGCGGTAGCGCCGTTCTCGTTGTCATCCTCGAAGCCGCTGAGCCGGTCGATAAACACCCGGGCACCCGGTTGCAGCAGCAGGCCCGAGTGGCCGAGCGGGTACCAGCCGAGGCGCCCTTCGATCTGGGCCGAGGTGAAGTCGAGGTTGAGTTTGTTGTCGCGGTCGGCGAGCGGGCCGAGGCCGTAGAAGCGTTGCCGTGTCGAGGTGCGGATCTGTCCGCCGATCAGGCCATAAAGCGGGGTTGTGTAAGGGTCGCCGGTGTAGAGGTAAGTGGCTGCGCTCTGGAAGCGCTCCGAGACGCGGGCCCCGATCTCGATCAGGCTACCCTCCCAGCCGAGGTTGCGGATGCCGAGACCGCCAGCGACCCCGAAGCCGCGCGTGGAGGAGTAGAGCGCTGTGGGCGTGAAGCGCGTCGCGATTTCGACCTTGGCGCGTGTGGTATCCGCGGTAGCGAGCGAGTCGGGCGGAGGAATGGGCCGCGCCGAGGCCGTAGAGACGGCGAGGGCGAGGAACAGAGCAATACGCACGAGTGGACCGGTGGCGTGGGGTGACGGGACCGAAAGATAGGCCTGACCATGCCGGCATGGATCACGCAACCCAGGGCGCCTCCTACTATCTTCGATCCCCCGATCCCCCGATCCCCCGATCCCCCGATCCCCCGAT
>JABDIZ010000037.1 GCA_013003465.1 Rhodothermaceae bacterium | reverse complement strand
CTTCCTGCACGCGGCGTGGCTGCGTCAGACTTTCGTCCATTGCGCAATATTCCTCACTGCTGCCTCCCGTAGGAGTCTGGCCCGTGTCTCAGTGCCAGTGTGGCGGATCATCCTCTCAGACCCGCTATAGATCGTTGCCTTGGTGGGCCGTTACTCCACCAACTAGCTAATCCAACGCAGGCCCATCCTTAGCCGCCTGAGCTTTGATCGGAGCACCATGCGGTATTCCGACATCATGGGGTATTAGCCAGGGTTTCCCCTGGTTGTTCCCCAGCTAAGGGTAGGTTGCCTACGCGTTACTCACCCGTGCGCCACTTTCCACCGAGTGCAAGCACTCGGCTTCTCGTTCGACTTGCATGTGTTAAGCCCGCCGCCAGCGTTCGTCCTGAGCCAGGATCAAACTCTCCGTAGTAGAAGAGTATTGAAGCTCGCTTCCAAAGCCGAAGCCTTGAAGAGCGAGTTCTATGCTGTTGAGCTTTACTTAAAGGTGACCTCTCGTTTGACCTGTCGCACCCGGCACCGAAGTGCTGAGTGAACCGGCCGACGAGGGCTCGCTATACTTCCAATCTCTCAAAGAACGCGGCCACTGAATCAGAGCTGCCGAGGCAGCGAGAATGATTCCGAGGCGGCCTGCCAACATACGGCGCGGAGCGCACCGAAGGCAAGGGCTTCACAATCTCTTCGGTGTGGAAGAGCGCCCCGACCTATTCGGAGCGTCGAGCCCTCCCTGTGACGGCATGGCGCGAGCGCCATCCCGTTGCAAGGGTCGCCATGATACGGCGGTCATCGGAGGAGGAGCAAGCGTTTGCGACGGGTTCAAGAACCCTTCACTGCCGCTTGTCCATCCTCGCATAAAAGAACAGCGCGCCGTCCCAAGTGAGCGTGCTCGTTGGTCAGCGCGAGCCCTCCAACCGGGCCTGTTCTGTGGCGTTCCCGCAACCTGCGTGGAGGTTCAACGAAGACCCTGCGGCGTCCCGCCCTCTGTATCTTGCGCCTCCCCCCTTTCGCTCCTTTCCATGGCTTCGTTCTCTTCTCGCGTCCGCGACGGCATTCAGTGGATCCGCCCTGTCCTGACCCATCGCTCGTTCTGGCTAGCGATGCTGACCGGCGTCGCGGCGCTCGGCATGTTTGTGCTGCTGCTCAACTTCGCGGTCATGCCACTGTGGACGCGGCACGACGCGGCGGTCACTGTGCCTGAGGTACGCCGACTCCCAGCCGCTGAAGCCGCCCAAACGTTGGAGCGCGCCGGTCTCCGCGCTGAGATGCGCGAGCAGCCCTATAACCCCAACCTGGATGCGGATATGGTGGTGGACCAGACGCCGCTGCCCAACACGGCTGTGAAACCGGGGCGCCGGATCTATTACTACGTCAACGTGGCACCACGCGAGATGGTGCGCGTGCCCGACGTGGTCTCGCTATCGGAGGGCCGCGCCAAGCCGACGCTCACCGACGCAGGCCTGCTCATCGGCGATGTGAGGATGGACACACTCCGCACGCCGTACGAGGGAACGGTTACCCGCCAGACGCCGCAGGGGGGCCATGCCGTGCCACGCGGCACCCAGGTCACGCTCTGGCTCAGCCCGGGCTTCGGGCGCAATCAGGTACGCGTCCCCGACGTGACCGGCTTACCGCCTGCACAGGCCCGGCAGGTGCTACGCGAAGCCGGGCTCTGGGTCGAGTCACCGGAGGCGCAGCGCGATACGGTGCGCTGGCAAGAGCCGCGCGGCGGCAACCGGCTCCGCGAGGGCTCCGAGGTGCGCATCCACATCACCGAACCGCCCGAAAACTGGAACGCGCCGCCGCCCCCGCCGCGCGAGCCCACACCGGATGAGGAGAGCGCAGACGAAGGGGAGGAGAACGCAGAAGACGAGCAGCCTGAAGCCGCTCCGGCCGAACCGCTGCCTGCTCCGGCCGACCCTCCTCCGCCACCGCGCGAGCCCCAAGAGGACAACGGCGAGCCCGCTCCAACAGACGACGATGGCGACGCTGATGAAAGCAGCGACGGCCTATTCCTCTAGATAGACGCGCGCCTCGCCGTTCAACTCCACGGTGATCCGTTCCTCGTGCTTGGTCGGGATGACGCGACCGACATAGTCGGGGCGGATGGGAAACTCGCGGTGGCCCCGGTCGATGAGGACGGCCAGTTGGATGGAACGCGGGCGCCCGTAACGCAGCACGGCGTCGATGGCCGCGCGCGCCGTGCGGCCGGTGAAGAGCACGTCATCGACGAGGAGCACATCGCGGTCGTCCACCGACGGAGCAGCTGCATTGAGCGGCGACGGCTCGGCATCCGGCCGGTCGTCGCGGAAGGCGGTCACGTCGAGCGCTTCGACGCGGAAGGCACGCCCCTCGACCTCGCCAAGCGTGTCGGCTAGCATCTCCGCCAGGCCGACGCCACGCGTTCGGATGCCGAAAAGCATCAACGTATCGCTGCCGCGGTTGCGCTCGACGACTTCATAGGCCACGCGCGTAAGGGTGCGGTGCACGCGGGCAGGCGACATCAGGAGGGTGCGAGGCATAAAGACGCGGACTGAAGAGAGCGCCCCGAAGGTACGGTCGCCCCTTCAGCCCGGGTAGCCTCGTACGGACTCAGGCCAGTTCCATCATCGGCGCGCCCACTTCGACTTCGGCGCCAACGAGGTTGCCCCACTCGGTCCACGAGCCGTCGTAGTTCTTGATGGGCTCGTAGCCGAGCAGATACTTCAGCACGAACCACGAATGGCTGCTCCGCTCGCCGATCCGGCAATACGTAATGATCGGACGCTCGCCCGTGATTCCGGCCTCGCGGTAGAGCTGCGCGAGCGCCTCGCGGTCTTTGAAGGTGCCATCCTCCTTGACCGCCTTCGACCACGGGATGTTGGACGCGCCGGGGATGTGACCGCCGCGCTGGCACGTCTCGGGCAACCCGGGCGGTGCGAGCACCTCGCCTGAAAACTCCTGCGGACTGCGCACGTCCACCAACTCGACGGCCTGCCGATCCACCTGCTCGCGCACTTCGGGAAGGAAGGCCCGCAGGTCGTTGTTGGCCTCCTGCGCCTGGTAGCTCGTCGACTTGACGTCCGGAGTCTCTGTAGTCATCGGACGGCCCTCGGCCTCCCACTTGACGCGCCCGCCATCCATCATGCGAATGTCGGCGTGGCCGTAGACCTTCATCTGCCAGAAGGCCCAGGCGGCGAACCAGTTATTGGAGTCGCCATAGAGAATGACCGTCGTTTTATTGTCGATGCCGGAGTCGCGCATGAGCTGCTGGAACTGCTCGCGGGATAGAATGTCGCGGCGGCGCTGGTCGGCGAGTTGGGTCTTCCAGGACCAGCCGACGGCGCCGGGGATGTGGCCCTGCTCATAGAGGGTGTGATCGACGTTGACCTCGACGAGAGCCACCGTCGGATCGTCGCGATGCTCGGCGACCCAGCCGGTCGTGACGAGCGCTTCGGGGTGTGCATAGGTGTTCATGGCGGAACCTCAGGCGTGTTGGCGGGGAAGAGCTCAAGGCTCCAACGTACGCTTTTACAGACGGCTACGTCAAAACCAATGAGCCAGACATGGTGCTTCGCTGGAGGGGGCAGAACAGCGCCTGCTACCCCAGCACTCCAAGAAGCCGGAACCCCATCCACCACGGCTCATCACCTTCGATCCATCGAAAGCCTCCCCGCCCTACGCCTCCGTGGGAGCAGGACGGTTGGCGCAGTTCTCCCGGCGGCAGTGGCCGTACATGTTCAGCGCGTGCTGCGCGATCTCGAAGCCGTAGATCTCGGCCACGGTTTCCTGAATGCTCTGGAGGCGCGGATCGCAGAACTCGAAGATGGCCCCACAGTCGATGCAGAGCAGGTGGTCGTGCTGCCAGTAGGCGTAGGCCCGCTCGTACTTCGCCTGCGTCTTGCCGAACTGATGCTTGACGACGAGGTCGCACTCCAGCAACAGTTCGAGCGTGTTGTAGACCGTCGCGCGGCTGACCTGCACGCCATCCTCTTTGAGCCGCATATATAGGGTATCAGCGTCGATGTGGTCGCCGGTCGCGTAGAGCGCGTCAAGGATGGCGAAGCGCTCGGCGGTCTGGCGCTGGCCGCGCTGCTTGAGGAAATCGGCGAAGAGGCGGCGGACCTCGTCGAGTTGGGTGGGAGTCAGGGACATTGGCAGGAAACCAGGCAAACACGCGCAGAACGGCGCGGTGGCGCGCGCGGTTGCGCCCCCCTACGACGGAATCTGGACGCGCGGCTGGATGTCCGAGACGACCTGCTCGTGCAACTCCTCGGGCGAGCGGGTCCCGTCCAGCACGCAGAGGCGCTGCGGCTCGCGTTCCGCCAGGGCGAGATACGCCTCGCGCACCCGCACGAAGAACGGATCGCCTCCAGCTTCCATGCGGTCGGGTCCTGCGGCATCGCGCCCCGAGCGGCGCTGCGCGGCCACCTCCAGCGGCACGTCGAAGAGGTAGGTTCGGTCGGGGACGAGGCCGTCCGTCACACGGCGGTTGAAGGCGTCCAGCCAGACGGGATCGGCGAGACCCCGGCCGCCGCCCTGGTAGGCCGTCGTGGAATCGTAAAAACGGTCGCAGAGGACGATGGTGCCCGCGTTGAGGGCCGGGCGCAGCGTCTCCGCGACGAGTTGGGCACGGGCGGCTGAGAACAGCAGCAACTCGGCAAACGGGCTGATGGCCACGTCGCCGTCGAGCAGGAGCGCCCGTACGCGCTCGGCCAGGGGTGGGCCGCCGGGCTCACGCACGAGGAGCGTTTCACAGCCCTGCCGGTGGAAATAGGCCTCCAGCAGCCGGGCCTGCGTGCTCTTGCCGCTGCCGTCGATGCCTTCAAAGGTGATGAGCACAGGAGGAGCGATCCAGCGGTTGGAAATGAAGACGGAACAGGTACGAGTTGGCCGGATTTCTGCGTTTCCTCCGACAGCCTGTGCGGTTCGTCCTGAACTCAGCCCGTTCGGCCGCGTAGGACCAGCGGCCACCGCCTTTCGGAACGCCCGTTCAGGGCACCCAGGCGGCGGTTGCACCCCATTGAGCGGCCCCGTATTATACGGCTGCCCGGGCGCTTGCAGCGCATGCCCTGCGGCCCGACATCCGGGTTGTCCCCCACCACACCTTCGGCGTGTCCACGCATGTTTGACTTTGAGTTCGATGACTTCGAGGATCCGGCCAGCGACGATGAGTTGCACGGGCTCGTAGAGGCGTACGAACGGAGCCTCCGTGACGGCCAGGACGCCTTCTTCGACTCGGAGGCGCTGGAAGCCGTCGCGACGCACTACTTCGAGATGGGCCGCCTCACCGACGCTTTGGGCGTCGTGGACCATGCCCTTCGCACGCAACCGTTCCAGTCGGATTCTTGGCTGCGGCGTGGCATCTTGCTCAACCACCTCGACCGTCACGACGAAGCACTCGAAGCCTACGACCGCGCCCTGAGCCTCAACCCGGCCGACACCGAGACGGTCATCAATCGCGGCATCACGCTCGACACACTAGGCCGCGTAGAGGAAGCCATCGAAGCCTATGAGCGCGCGCTCGACCTCGACCCGCTCCACAGCGACGCGTTCTTCAACAAGGGCATCGCGCACGAAAAGATCGGCCGCTACGAGGAGGCCATCGCAGCGCTTCACCGCTGTGCCGACATCGAGCCGGAGCACCCCGAAGTCTGGTATGAACTCGGCTACTGCTACGATCAGCTCGACCGCCTCGACGACTCCGTCGCCTGCTACGACCGGCAAATCGACATCGACCCGTACGCGCAGAACGCGTGGTACAACCGCGGCATCGTGCTCAACCGCATGGGCCGCTACGAGGACGCCATCGCCTCGTACGACTTCGCCACGGTGATCTGTGACGACTTCGCCTCGGCGTGGTACAACCGCGGCAATGCGCTCGCCAACCTGGGCCAGCCGAAGGAAGCCATCGAGAGCTACCTCAAGGTGCTGGAGTACGAAGACGGCGACGCCGCCACCTTCTACAACCTCGGCATCGCCTTCGAGGAGCAGCAGGACTATGCGAGCGCGATCTCGTACCTGCTCCGCGCCGTCCAGGACGACCCCGAGTACGCCGACGCGTGGTACGGCCTCGGCTGCTGCTACGACGCGCTCGAGCGCTACGGCGATGGGCTCGGCGCCTTCGCCCGCGCCCTGGAGCTTCAACCCGACGTGGCCGAATACTGGCATGCTCGCGCCGACTCGGAGTACAACGCGGGACGCCTCTCCGATGCGCTTCACTCGTATGCCCGTGTCGTGGAACTGGAGCCCGAGAACGCCGAGGCCTGGCTCGACCTCGCCGAAACGTGCTTGGAGTCGAACCTGACCTCGGAGGCGCTCAACGCCTACGCGCAGGTCGTGCGCCTCAACCCGCGCTCGACCGAAGCCTATCTGCGGCAGGCGCAGGTGCTGGCCTCCGTCGGCCAGCGCGATGCTGCGGCCCGCGCCCTCGACCGCGCCTGCGAACTCGATCCGGCGCACACCGAGGACTTCCGCCGCGCCTACCGCGAGATGTGGGGCAACGCCCGCTCCGGCGGCCCCTCCGGCGACGAAGCCCGGCGCTAGGTGGGCATGGGAGAACCGGTCCCTCCCGCGCTTTCCCCTTCCACGCGCCTCGCCGTCCTTCTCGGCGATCCGGTGGCACATTCGCGTTCGCCGACGATCCACAACGCAGCGTTCCGGGCCCTCGGACTTGATGCCGTCTACCTCGCCTGTCGGGTAGCCTCCGGGGATCTGCCTGCTGCGGTGGCCGGGTTGCGGGCCCTCGGCGTGTTCGGCGCCAACGTGACGATCCCGCACAAGGAAACCGTCGTCTCACTCGTGGATCGGCTCACTCCCGAAGCGGAGGCCATCGGTGCCGTTAACACCATTGTGGTAGAAACCGACGGGACGCTCGTGGGCGCCAACACCGACGCGGTAGGCTTTGTCCAGCCCCTCGTTCCGTTCGAACGACAGCTGCGCGGGCAGCCCGCCGTGATCCTCGGTGCCGGAGGTGCCGCACGGGCCGTTGCCTATGCCATCCTGGCGGCCCTCCAACCCTCCCGCCTGACCATCGCTGCCCGACAGCGCGAGCAAGCCGAGACCCTGCTCTACGCGCTTGCGCCGTACGATCCGCGCGGCGTGCTGCACGCCGTAGCCCTGGAGGAAGCCGCAGTGCCGATGATCCGCGAGGCCCGTTTGCTCGTCAACGCGACGCCCGTGGGGATGGCGCCGCACCCAGAAGCCACGCCCTGGCCGCACGCCACGGACTTCCACGCCGAGCAGGTCATCTATGATCTCGTCTATGCCCCGGCCGAGACGCGTTTTCTTCGCGATGCGGTTGTACACGGCGCCATCCCGGTCGGCGGCCTCGCGATGCTGATCGGGCAGGGGGCAGCGGCATTCGAGCACTGGACGGGGCAGGCGATGCCCCTCGACGCCGTCCGGCTGGCGCTAGCCGGAACGTGACACAGTCCCTAGCATTCGGCCCTCGTCCTTCGCTACGCGTACCACTGCCTGCACGATGATTCGTCCGGCCCTCTTCGCCGACCTCGCTACCCTCACGGCCGGGTTCACCACGCGCGCGTTTGCCGAGCCTACGGCCGAGGCTGTAAACGGCGCTCGGCAGCGGCTCGGCAACCAATTTGGATTCAGCGACGTCGCGTCTGCCGGACAGGTACACGGCAGCAATGTGGCCGTGGTACGCCGCGGCGGGCACATCCCGGCGCACGATGGCCTCGTGACCGACCAAGCAGATCTACTCCTTACCGTTATCTCGGCCGACTGTGCGCTCATCCTCCTCGCCGATGCAGAGGCGGGCATCCTCGGCGCGTGCCACTCCGGCTGGCGCGGCACCGTGGCGAATGTCGTGCAGCAGACCGTAGATACGATGACCACCCTCGGCGCCAGCGCAGCGCGCATGCAAGCCTACGTGAGCCCCTGCATCGGCGCGGAAGCGTTTGAGGTGGGCGAGGACGTCGCCGCCGCGTTCGACGCGTCGGTGGTGGTGCGGCGTCCGGAGTGGCCGCGCCCGCATGTGGACCTCAAAGCGGTTCTCGCCGAGCAGCTTCGCGCGGCAGGCGTCCCGGAGGCCCGCACTGAACTCGACGAAGCCTGCACGGCCTCCGACACGGCGCGCTTCTACTCGTACCGCGCCGAGGGCGGCACGCCAGGTCGCCTGATCGGCTTCCTCGGGCGGCACTGAGGCATCGATCTTGCTCTAGCTTGGCCATCATGCCGCGCTTCCTGATTCCCTTGCTCTTGCTGCTGGTGCTCGGCTGTACCGCGCAGACCCCCGCGCCACACTTGCAGCGCCGGGCCGCTCCAGCCGATACAGCGGCGCGCAGATCGGCCCCGGTCGCGCCAACCTCGGCTACCCGACCGGCACGCTTCGAGGGCATCGCCTATCAGGATACCGTGGCGATGCTCGTCGTCTTCGTCCGGTTCCAGGACGACACCTGGGGCGATTGCGCGCACTGGTGGTGCCACCTCGAAGACTGGCCCCATGTAGATCTCTTCGGGACACGCGCACCGGTCCCGTGGACGCAACTCCCAGCCTGGGCACCGACGCTCCTCGAACCAACGCCCGAGGCTGTCCGCGCCGACCACCTCACCCTGGCCGATTCGTCGCTTTCCGCCTATTTCTACTGGCAGTCGCGCGGCGGGCCGGACGGGCCGCATGTCCTCTATGGCGATGTCTGGCCCGAGGTCTATATCTCGCGCCATCCGGCGGCTTCCTACCGTAACCGCCGCGACTCGGCGGGCGTCGCACTCCGCCAGCCCGGCGGCTACGGGTACCTCACGGAGGAACTGCTGGATGACCTGACCGCCCAAGGCCTGGACCTCGGCCGCTACGACCATAACCGCGACGGGGTGCTCGATCACCTCATGATGGTGCTCCGACGCGACACGCTCTTCAACCACCAGGGCTGGGCATCGCTGGCAGGCAACGGCTCTGTCTACGGCGTGCCTGATCACGACGGAGACCGGCGACCCGACACACTTCGCTACTGGAGCGCAACACGCAGGGATAGCATCCGCGTCGACTGGGCGCACTCAGGGTCACAAAACATCGCCCATGACCGCTACAGGAAGCTCCTCACGCACGAGTATGGCCACCGCCTGTTCAACATGGGCGGGCACCTCGCCCTCGTTCCATTTGATCCTGACGACCGGCGCGCGTGCGGGTACGCGCGGATGTGCGGCGTGCCCAACCAGTACGATGCCTCGGCGCTGACCCTCTCGGCACACGAACGCCGCCGCATGGGCTGGCTGAACGCTCAGGTTCTCACCCCAGCCGGGGGCGACCGGCTAGGCATCACGCTCCGCGACCTCTACGCCTCCGGCGATGCCGTGCTCATTCCCCTCAACCGCCCTGGTGATACGCTCACGGTGGCCAACCGACAGCACCTCGGCTTCTTCGACCGGGAGCGCACGATGCCTCAGCTTCATCCCGACTT
>JABDIZ010000035.1 GCA_013003465.1 Rhodothermaceae bacterium | reverse complement strand
TGCCACTCTGCTGGAACTGAGCCTGAGCGGAGATGATGTTACGCAGCGTTGCGATCGCAGCCGTCTCGTTGGCCGACAAGCGGGCCGCGAGCAGGTTGGGAATCGCGATGGCCGCGATGATGGCGATGATCGCAATCACGATCATCAGTTCGATGAGCGTGAAGCCCTTCTGGGTGCGAGTCATGATTTGGGTACTCCTCGGAACACGATTGGGGTTTTGTCGTCGCCGCCTTGGTGCCCGGATGTGTGAGTCTGGGAGCCGGCCTGCTTGTTGTTCTGGCTATCCCCTTTCGACTCGCTGATCGTGGCGGGTGAGACGTAAAGGAGAAATGAGGAAGTCGGCCACAAGATATTCAGCCGATGGACCTGCAGCCCGCCACCAGGGCGGGCGACCGTGATCGGCCTTTGTTGCCCCCCCGGACGACTTGCGGGCGTGGCCGGACCGAAGAAGCCAACTCTCCACACGCAGCCGCGCCGCGAAGCCGTACTTGAACGGCTGGGATTCACCCCCCGTGGATCCCCAAAACGAACAAAGGCCGCGGATTGCTCCGCGGCCTTCGTGAACCGGACCGGGGTCCGGCGAGAGTCGATCGAGCGGGTACTAGTTGACCTGCTTCCAGACGTTGCCGTCCTGACCGGCGATACCGATGGCGACCGAACCCGTGATGCTGTCTGCGGTCTGGAATGCCGCATCCCCAACGGGACCGTTCGAGGTACCGCTGTAGTCGCTGTCCTCAGCACCCACGACGTCGCCGCCCTGGTTGGTGAAGAACGTGCGGTTACCGCTCTGGTTGTAGTTGACCGGCCACGCGTAGCAGCACCAGGTCGTCTCGGACAGATCGGGGTCGAGCGTGCCGTCGTCCGCGTAGCCGGCCTGCGGCTCACCCTCACCCAGACCAGCGGCGTCGGGCAGGAAGATGCGGAAGAAGTAGCCCGAGCGGCTGACTTCACCCTGAGCGTTGAGCACGCGGAACGCGCCCGACAGGACCGGGGGTACGAGCACGGCCGTCATGCGGCCGGCGGCGCTGCCCGACAGCTCGACAAAGCCACCGTACTCGCCGGTGCCGTCGTCGTCCGTGTCGGCCTTGCCACTCTGCTGGAACTGAGCCTGAGCGGAGATGATGTTACGCAGCGTTGCGATCGCAGCCGTCTCGTTGGCCGACAAGCGGGCCGCGAGCAGGTTCGGGATCGCGATAGCCGCGATAATGGCGATGATCGCAATCACGATCATCAATTCAATGAGGGTAAAACCCTTCTGGGTACGGGACATAGTAGGAACTCCTGAATGCTTGGGTGTGACGGCCAGGGCAGGCCGGGAGCGGACGAGGCCTGGTGCCTCTACCGATCCGGCAGGCCTATCGACGGCCGGGGCCGTTTCCCTTTAGGGAAATTCACACTTCGCGAAAATCAGGGCTGACGGAGGCGCTCTTCGAGCGGTGCTAGCTCGTTGTTCTTACGGAGGGCCGCTTGGGCGAGCCGCCCGTTGAGCACCCGCGCCCGCTCCCAGGCCCGCAGGGCCTCGTCGGGATGGGAGAGCGTGAGGAGGCCGAGCGCGGCGGCCACCTGCAGATCGAAGTTCTTCGGGGCGAGCCGCCGGAGGCGGAGCCACAGGTCGGAGTCCGCCGGCCGCTTGCCTTCCTTGGTGACGAAGTTCGCCAGTTCGACAGCGACTTGGGCCCGGCTCCACTCGCGGCCGCCGACGTAGCCGACGGGCGTGGCCTCGAGGGGCGCGTCGAGCGCACCGAGTCGGGCGCGGAGCAGGCCGAGGCCCGTCTCGAGGTCGTCTTGAAGGCGGACGCCCTGGGCGTAGGTGAACGCGCGCAGGAGATCGTGCGTCGGGGTCGGCGCCTGGTCAGCGGGCGGAAGGGCTGCGATGCCCTCGTCGACCCGCTGCTGCTCGAGCAGGGCTTCGGCACGTTCCAGCGCGAGCGAGTAGCGCTCGGCGGGCTCGAGGTCCAGCGCGGCCGCGGCGGCGTGGGCCTTGTCGAGCGCGGCGATGGCCGTGCGCTTGCCGGCCTCGTCCTTGGCGTCCGCGGCGAGATTCAGCTTGCGGCGCCAGGCGAGGGCGCGCCAACGCAAGGCGCGTCCCTGGGTGCGGACGGGCAGGTCATCCCGATCGAACTTGTCGTCGAGGATGCGCAGCACTTCATCGCCGCTCGGGTCGGCGACGAGAATGAGGCTGAGCCCATCGAGTTGCTGCTGCAGCGCCCGAAGTTCGGTGGCGGTGTCGTCGTCTTGCCGCTCCATGAGGAGTACGACGAGCAGGACGGCGAGCCCTAGACCAAGCGGGTACAGCACGAAGCGTGACAGGACCGGGTGGCGCTTGCGCCACGGCCTCGTATCCACCTCTGTCTCGGCCTTGTCTCGCTTCGTACCCATCACGATAGGAATCGGCCATCGTGATCCCGCGCCGTAGCGCGGGATTCACATACGCCTTCCGGCCGCGTCGCGGCCGGAAGTACGGCGCCACGCGACGGGGCTTCGCCCCTTGCGCATGCCCGGCCATCGGGGCCGCAGGCCCCTCATGGCGGGCAGACCCGCGCTACGCGCGGCCGCGCCTCGGGCCTCGTATCTGCCAGGGGGTGATCCCCCTGCCCGCAGCCAGATCAAGCCCCGGGCTTGATGCAGCGCGGGCACCCCCTCGCCACATCGGTGACTCGTTTGCGGGTCACAGTGCGGGCCGCAAGGAAGTCGGGCGGCGGCTCGGCGAGCGAACGCCCTTCCTACCTAGCAGCCATTTGTTTCTGGAGCTCGAAGATGGGCAGGAAGACGCTGAGGCAGATCGTGCCCACCACGATGCCCATGACGGCGATCATGATCGGCTCGATGAGGCTCGTCAGCTGCTTGACCGTGGCGCGGACCTGCTCGTCGTAGAACTCGGAGATCTTCTCGAGCAGGATCTCGAGTGAACCGGTCTTCTCGCCGATGCCGACCATGCGCGTGACCATCGGCGGGAACACGGGGCTCTCCGCCAGCGGACCCATGAGGCCTTCACCCTGGCGCACGTTCTCACGGGCGGCGAGTACGGCGTCGCTGATGATGCGGTTACCGGAGGTGTCGGCGACGATCTCGAGCGCACCGAGGATCGGCACGCCGGACTTGAGCATCGTCGAGAACGTCTTGCTGAAGCGCGAGAGTCCGACCTTCTGGAACAGGTCGCCGAACAC
>JABDIZ010000026.1 GCA_013003465.1 Rhodothermaceae bacterium | reverse complement strand
CGGCGCGCACAGCGCCGGGCGGAGCCGCCGACTGCGCGCGCGGGTCGGCGGAGGCCCGTGACGCAAGAGGAACGGCGGCTCTTCCAGGTCTATTACGTGCTGTTTTTATAGCACCTATTAATCACTCCTCCAGGCACGCCCCCGTACCCGAACACACGAGCGGCGCGAAGCCGAAGCCTCGCGCCGCCCGAGTCTGTACTGCAATTGGGCCGTGGCGATACCGCCCAGGTCGTCTACTTGAGGACGGTCACACGCCGCGTTTGCACGAAGCCGTCGGCGCGCATCTGGATCAGGTAGAGCCCGGACGCTGCCTCTTGGACGTTCCAGTCGACCCGATGCTGTCCCGCCTCCACGGGGCCGTCTTCGAGCACGGCTACCCGTCGCCCGAGTACGTCGAGCACCTCGATGGTCACGGCACTGGCCGTGGGCACATCGAAGCGCAGCGTCGTGGTCGCTGCGAAGGGGTTGGGGTAGGCACCGTGGAGAGCATAGGAGGCCGGGAGGCCATCACCGCCTTCGTTGGCAACCACACTGACCGGGTTGATCGTCATGACAAACCGATCCGCCCAGTCGGTGGCCTCGGCACTGAAGGCGTAGCTCGCCTCCGCCTGCAGATCCACAACCGCACCCGTCTCCGTGTCGCGCAGGGTGGCGCTCCAGCCCTCAGGCAGCACATCGGCGCCGTTCCAAGCGATAGAGAAGTCGCCGCCCTCGGTGGCACGGAAAGCGACCGGGATCGTGGCCGCCTCAGTCAGGTTGTCTGGCAGCGAGTGGACGCTCAGGCGGTAGGGCGCGCCGTCGCGCTCGCCCACCGGGGCGAGGAGTGCGTGAATGGCCTGCGGGGGGGCCATCTTGGACCCGTCATGACGGCCGAAGCCCGTCACGGCGTCGGGCAAGAAGCGCACATGCGCCGCGTGATCCGTCACGGCTGTGCCGGACGTGGTGACGCCGTTGAGCAGGAGTTGGATGTGCGGGTAGGACCGTGCCTGAGCGGTGCGACCATAGAAGGGGGGTGTCGCCGCCGTGTTGACCTCGGCAATGGCCATGAGGAATTCGGGGTCCTCGACGCCCGGATTGGCCGTCACCTCAGCGAAGAGTCCCTGCCAAGGCGCCGCAAAGTCTCCATCACCTCTGCCGTTTGTCATGAGCGAGACATAGGACCCGGTGCTCGGATCGTAGGCCGAGAAGACAGAGCTCAGGGTGACGGTCCCGCTCATGTTTTCCACCGAGATGCCATTGACATCGAATGGGTCGGCGAACGGGTTACCGATCATGTAGAAGTCATCGGCTGAGACCGGGTAGTTGATCCCGACATCGGACGTGCGCGGCGAGCCCGTGGCGGCCAGTACGAAAGAGGACAGCTCGAAGCTCTGGCTCGTGCCCCCCGAGAAGGGCCCCGCGTTGTTGTCGTACCAGTACCAGAAGGAGCCTTGGCCCGGCAAGATGCCTTCGTCCGTAGCCGTGGCGGCGAGGTAGGGCGTGGTGCCGTCGTAGAGCGTAAAGAAGTTGGGTGCCGCACTCGGGTATTGAGCCGGGGTGCTCGTCCCAGCCGGAACGCCCTGCACGAGGTTCATCCCCGCGAAGTCGTCCACGATCATGAACTGTACCGGCGGCGTGATCAGGCGCCAACCAGGCCCGTCGAAGACAGTCTGCGAAACCGTCTCAGCGGGGGCGCTGAAGAAGGCGAAGATGAAGAGGTCATTGGGCGGTGCCGCGAAAGCATTGGCTGGATCCCCGTCGGTAGTGACATACAGGTCGCCGTCGGCGAGCGGGTCGGTGTCGGCTCCCTGCAAACCTGTTGTGCCAGCGACCATATCAGGGAAGAACGTGAGGACCTGTCCCTGTGTAACTGGAAGCCCATCGGCGAAGGAAAAGCCTAGAAAATCAGCAAAGCCGTCTGGGTTGGTTGCAGCAAAGGGGATAGTGGCTAACTGGGTACCTCCAGTTCCAGCCCCATCGAAGACGAGGAGGTTGCCCGAAAATGCGTCACCAGCAGGAGCAACATCATCCTGATAGACGAAGAAGAAGTCCGTGAGGAAACCATCACAGGGCGAGGTGATGCTCTGACCAAGTTCTTGGCCGCCGGCCGTATGGCCCGCAAAAAACGTTGCGGTCGTCTCGATGAAATTGTCATCGGTACAGGCAATGCCACCGCCATTGCGCTCGGCACTGATGGCGCGAGCGGCCCGTTCGACGACCTCGGCCGAGGGATTGAGCGGGAGCGGCGGCGTCTCGGCGATCTGGACGCCGGTTGTGCGCTGCTGTGCTTGCGACGGGAGCGTGAGCAAGATCAGAGTCGCCAGCGTGAGCACAGAGGCCCCGAAGCGGCACCAAAGAGAAGTAGCCATGGTCATGAAGAGGGGTGGTAGGGGAGAAAACACGAAGGCATTGCGACCCCTGGAGCACCTCAGCCGTTCGAGACGAGCAGGCTGGGTGCCTCAGAGCCCCTTGAGGAAACATTTGCCGCTCAACACTACGGCCCAGCATGTTAAGAATCAACTCTCTCGCCGACTTGTAGGACTCCGCTCCCTAACGCTGAGGGGGGCGCCCTTCTCGGAGTCGGGCCAGACGTTGCGGCTGCACGGGCTGCTTGATGGTCACCCCACGCAACCCCTGCCGCACTACCTAGAAGGAGGCACCAACGAGCACAAAACCCACCGTAGCTACAGCAGCGGCGAAGAGCGCGTAGGGCAACTGCGTCCGGACGTGCGCGATGTGGTTGGTGGCGGCGGCGAGGCTGGAGACGATGGTCGTGTCCGAGATCGGCGAGGCGTGGTCGCCAAAGATGCCGCCCGCGAGCGAGGCGGCGAGGAACGGCGCGAGCGGCAATCCGAGCGCGGCAGCCGCGGGCACCGCAATTGGGATCATGATGGCAAACGTGCCCCAACTCGTGCCCGTGGAGAAGGCGATGAAGGCACCCGTCAGGAAGGTGAGCGGGAGGAGCAGTGCTGGAGAGAACCCCTCACCGACCAGCCCGGCCACATACGGCCCCGTGCCGAGCTCGCGGGTGACGGCGCCGAGGGCGAGCGCCAACAGCAACACGAGCGCCATCCCGAGCATTCCACCCGCTCCTTTCAACCCGATGGTCGTCAACTTCTCAACGCCCATCCCGCGCTGGACGAGCACGAGGATCCAGGCCGCGGCCAGGCCCGCCAGCACGGCCCAGAGCACGCTTGTCGAGCCCGACCCATTGAGGATGTTGCCTTCGCCGGTAACCCAGAGCCCGAGCGGCATCGTCAGCACCATCACGCCGAGGGGCAGCAGCATGTTGAACGCGCGCGGCTGCATGCTGCTGACCGGCTCGGGCACCAACGCCGCCTCGTCCACCATCGGCGCCGTGCCTTCGTCGAACAGGTGGCCCTCTTCCGCGCGCTGCTCGGCCCGGCGCATCGGTCCCCACGCCCAGCCTGTCACCGCAATCACGCCTGCGAGCAGCACGGCCGTGAGGGCATAGAGGTTGAACGGAATGGCCTGAACGAATAGCCGCACCGGCTCCTCGACCCCTTGCTCGCCGAGAAGGCCGAGGACGTAGGCACCCCACGCGTTGAGCGGAATCAGCACGCAGACGGCCGCGCTCGTCGAGTCGATGAGGTAGGCCAGCATCTCGCGGCTGCGGCGGTGCCGATCGAAGAGCGGGCGCGACACGGCCCCCGAGACGAGCACGGTGATGTTCGACTCGATGAAAATGACGACGCCCACGAGGAAGGCGAGCAGCCGCGCACCGCGTGGCCCCGTCACGAGACCGCGCCGCTCAATCCCTTCCACAAACCCGCGCACCCCGCCGCTCGCCTCCACCGTCGCGATGAGCGCGCCGATGACGAGGGTGAAGAGCAGCACGCGCGCGTTGCCCGCGTCGCCCATCACGGTCACACAGGCCTGGATGGCATCGCCGAGCCCGGCCAGGGGATTCCAGCCGTTGAGCACCGTCCAGCCAAGCCAGACGCCCGCCGCGAGCGAGAGGTACACCTGCCGCGTCCCGATGGCGAGCGCGATGGCAAGAAGCGGCGGCAGCAGTGAGATCCAGGACGGCTCGGGCATGGGCGCAGGAGATGGACGCGCCGGAAGCTACGCGCCGAGCCGCTAGCGCGTCACCGTCATCCGCTGCGTCTGCACCTGCCCTTCCGCTTCGAGCCGCACCAGGTACGTCCCGACGGCCAGCTGCTCTGTGTCCATAGCCGCCGCATGGGAGCCGGACGTTTGAACGTCATTGACCAAGACAGTCATTTCCCTCCCGCGCAGATCGTACACCGTCAGCCGTACGGCCGTCGGACGCCGGAGGCGATAGGCCACGGCCGCTGTGTCTGTAGAGGGATTGGGATAGATGGGCTCCAGCACTACGCCGAGCCCGCCATCCTCCGGTTCGTCTTCGATATCCACCGAGCCTTCGTTGAAGCGAAGCGTCACCGAAGCCGAGCCATCGTTGGCGGTGGCGAGGTCGAGGTCGCCATCTTCGTCCCAATCGCCGAGGACGACGCCGTGCGGACGCGTGCCGGTGCTCGCGGTGGAGACAGAGGTGAAGGTGCCCGTACCGTCATTGCGCCACGCAGTGACCTGCGCCGAGCCGAAGGCCGTCACCACCGCGTCGAGATCACCGTCGCCATCGATGTCGCCGGTGCGGCAGAACCAGGCGGCGGAGACCGGCGCAGAGGGCTCGGCGTCGAACGTGCCGCTTCCATCGTTGGTGAGGCGCACGAGTTGGTTGCTGCCGGAGCTTGGCGCGAGCACGTCCACTGCACCATCATCGTTGAGGTCGCCCGCACACAGGCCGTGCAGGGAGGTACCCACGCTCTGTGTCGGCTCGGCCGTGAAGCCACCTGTGCCGTCATTGCGGAAGAGGCGCACGGTGCCGCCACCGAAGCTCGGCGCGACGAGGTCGAGATCACCATCGGCATCGACGTCGCGGATCATGACGAGTTCGGGCGTGGCCCCTGTACCTGAGACACTAGTTCGGGCAAAGCCACCAAGGCGATCGCCGATGAGCACCGACAGCGCCGCTGCTCCAAAATCGGACGTGACAAGATCAAGGAACCCGTCACCATTCACATCGCCTGCGCGGATGGTGTGCGGCCCTGACCCGACGGCGACGCTACTGGTAGTGAACTGCCCAGCTCCGTCGTTGAGCAGCACGGTGACGGTGCTGGTGCCCGCATCGGCCGTGGCCAAATCGGGCGCGCCGTCGTTGTTCCAATCGCCTGCGACAATGCCCTCGGGTTGGCTTCCAACGATGACCGTGCGCGCCGCGGCGAAGGCGCCCGCGCCATCGCCATCGAGAATCGAAACGCGGTTACTGCCCCGGTCAGCCGTAGCGAGGTCGAGGTGCCCATCGCCATCGAAATCGCTGGCAGCGATGGCGTAGGGCACAGAACCGACGGCCTCGGCACCGCCGCCGATGAACGTCCCCGTCCCACCGGGCACCGCCGCCACAACGTGCCAGACGAATGGCATGGGCATCGCTTGGTTTCCGTCGTTGTGCACCGCCGTCGTCACGCTCACTGAGAGTTCTTCGCCGGGTACCAACGTCTCAGAAAGTTGGACGGTCGCTGTCTGTGTTGAGCCCTCGTACTGCACATCAGCGAGGGTGTAGGCGCCACGCCGGTTGCCATGCACGCGGATCGACAAGCCCGTGAGCGAACCGGGATCGATGGCCTCGCTGAACTGAATCGTCAGCGCAGCGTCTGCGGCGACCGCCGTAGCGTGCGGCACAGGCGTTACTGCCGTCACCCACGACTGCGCGGCACTTGGCCAAGCGATCAGACTCACAACGGCGAACAGGAGCGCGAATCGGATAGCCATCGGCAGGACGGAGAGCGGCGAACGTGCAGGATAGGCGTCGGCGCCCTAGACGAACAAGGGCATCTGGTCGGCCCCGGCGGCGCCCTATCGCACCACGGTCGCCTGCCGCGAGTCTGTCTGTCCGTTCACCTCCAATCGTACGATATAGGTTCCGGCTGCGAGTTGCTCCGTCTCGAAGGGCACGGTATGGCGCCCAGCCGCATGCTCCTGATCGCTCAGCACGGCGACGCGACGGCCCTGTGTGTCGTAGACCGCCACGCGTGCCCGGCCAGGTGCATCCAGCCGGAAGGCGAGGATGGCGCGATCGCGCACCGGGTTGGGCGCAATGGATTCGAACACGAAGGTCGGCGGCGGCGCGGTCGGTTCATTGGCGACGGGCAGACGGACCAGAGGGCGCTTCCACATGCCATTGCCGTGCGTGCCCACGCGCAGCGTCCGGTCCATCGGCGAAATAGCGAGGTCCATCACGAGGACAGCCTCGGGCAATCCGGCGTTGAAGCTCGCCCACGACGCCCCACCATCCCGGCTCACAAACACGCCCACATCGGTCCCGACGTAGACCTCGTCGGGCAGCAGTGGATCGACGACGACGGCGCTGGTGGGAGCATCGGGCAGCGTGCCGGTCACATCGGCCCAGGTCGCGCCGCCATTCGTCGTCTTGAAGACGTGTCCGGCGCCGAAGCCCGAGGCGACGAGGTAGGCAATCTGATCATCGGTAGGGTGAACGGCCACGTCCATGAAGATGCGGTCGGGCAGCGCACCTGTGATGTTGGTCCAACTCGTGCCGCCGTTTCGGGTGACGAAGACGCCCGTCCGCTGCCCACGCAGCGTGGGCAGGCGGTCGGGCGCGGTGGTGACGAAGACCACATCGGGATCCGTCGGCGAGACGGCCATCCCGACTGCGGCGTTGCCGTCGAGCACCGCGCCGCTGGTCCACGTCGTACCCCGGTCGTCTGAGCGATAAATACGGTCGCGGCCCGCATAGAGGCGATCCGGCTGGCTCGGCGCCAGCACGTACGGCGCGATGAAGGCGGTCGGCCCGCCGAAGGGTGGCGAAATGGCTGTGCTGGTCGCCCAACGGTTCGTCGTCCGCGAGATGTTGAGGAACTGCGAGGAGCGGTACTGCACGTCGGCATCCGTGGGGTCGATGGCCGCCCACGACCCATCGCCGCCACCGACTTTCAGCCAGGTCTCCGAACCCGTCCACAGCCAGGTGCCGTTGTCCTGTGCGCCGCCGATGGCGAGCAGCGAGTCGGTGGCGGCGTGGCCCGTCCCGTTGTAGAACTGAAGCGTCTGGTAGCCCGCGTTCAGGTCCTCGTAGGTCAGCCCCCCGTCAGTCGTCCGGAAGATGCCGCCGTCGCTGGCGAAGTACGCGACATTGGGATCCGTCGGGTGGAACGCAATGGCGTGGTGGTCGACGTGGATGGGCGCCTCCTGATCGGTCGTAAACCCGCCGTCCGACGAGCGGTAGAGGGGTACGCCTGCGAGAAAGACCTGACTCGGATTGTGGGGGTTGATGCCGACGTAATGCGCAAACCAGCCCTGGTAGATGGCGTAGTCGAGGGTGGTGACGGTGCTCCAGGTAGTGCCGCCATCGAGGGTTCGGATCAGCCAGGTGCTCGTGAAGTCCGAAGTGGTAAGGCCGTTGCCCACACTCGCATAAACGATGTCCGGATCGGTGGGGTGGATGTCGAGGATGATCTTGCCGATGAAACCGGTGGGCACGCCACTGGTGAGTTGGCTCCAGGTGGCGCCGCCATCGGTCGTGCGGTAGAGCCCACGCCCCACGCTCTCCAGGTTGCCGTGCGCCACAATCGCCCAATCGGGATCGGTGGGGTGAAGCACGAGGTCTGTTGCCATCACCACCGGATGCACGTTGGTCCACGTCGCGCCGCCGTCCGTCGAGCGGTAGAGGCCCTCGGTGGTGGCTACCCACACGTCATCGGGGTCGGTGGGATTGACGCGGATGCGCTGGATGCCACGCTCCTGGTTCAGGCTCCAGTCGAGCATCGGCGCCCAGGTCGCACCGCCATCGGTGGATTTGAGGAGGCCGATGCCGTAGGTGCCGCGCGTAGGCCGGTCTACGACGCCGCCCCGCGTGTCTTGGTAGCGGTAGACTTCGCCCGTGCCCAAGTAGATCACGCTCGTGTCGCTCGGCGCGAGGGCAATCGCCGAGGCTGCCGTCACCGGATGGCCCGTCGGCACCGGGATCCAACTCGCATTCAGGCCGCTCTGATACGAACGCCAAAGCCCCCCGCCTGCCGAGCCGATCCAGATGGACTCCGGACGCTCTGGGTTGATGGCGATGGCGAGCGTCCGCCCACCGTTGTTGGTCGGCCCCATCGGCGTCCAGATGGTGCCGGGCTCCGCCTGCCGGGCGTTGAGCGCCTGCCGTTGCGCGACAGCCACCGTGAACCCCTCGCTCGGGAACCGGGCCGACGGGTAGGACCGCTGCAGCTCCCAGAACATGAGTGCCCGCGCCGCGCCCGACACGTCCAGGGCGTCGGAAGCAGGCGCAGTGGAGCGCAACGCCCACGTCAGCACGGCGAGGATCACGAAACCCACACCGCCCAGAAGAAACCAGCGAAACGGAGAGGTACGCATAATCACAGGGGAGCAAACCTAGGCCGTCTAGATACGATACAGACCCATACGTCCCAAGGCATTCTTGCGGCCCTGTGCCCGAGTGCTCGTCGTTGCGGATCTTGCGAGCGATCTGACCTGTCCAGCCCCTGTCTGCCACACCTCTATATGATGTCGCCCTCGTCGGCTACGGGCCGGTGGGGTCACTGCTTGCCAACCTGCTCGGGCGCTATGGCCTCCGCGTGCTCGTGCTCGAACGCGAGACGGCGCCCTATGCCCTCCCCCGCGCCGCCCACCTGGACGACGAGGCAATGCGCGTCCTCCAGGCCGCCGGGGTCCACGAACCCGTGCTCGCCGAGTCCCGTTCGCTGGACGGCCTCGACCTCGTAACGTCCACCGGGGCCGTGCTTCTCCGCGCGCGCAAGGTCGGCGCGGAGGACGAGCCGTATGGCTTTGCGGCGGCGCACCTCATCCATCAGCCCACCGTGGAGCGTGCCCTGCGCGAGGGCGTGACGCGCTTCCCCACGGTCGAGGTACGACTCGGGCGCACCGTCGAGGCACTCGCGCCGGAGGCGGATGGCGTGGCGTTGGATGTGCTCGGCCCGGATGGGCCCTACACCGCCACCGCTCGGTACGTGGTGGGGTGCGACGGTGCGCGGAGCACCGTCCGCGAGGCCATGGCGAGTCCGCTGCGCGGCAGCGGCTTTCGTCAGCGCTGGCTCGTCGTGGATGTCCTGCTCACACGCCCGGTCGGGCTCCCTGACCGCTTGCTGCAAATCGCCGACCCGAAGCGGCCCACCACCTACGTGCCCTTCGCGGAACCGCGACGGCGCTGGGAGTTCCGCTTACGACCAGGCGAGGAGACAGACACCATGACCCGCCCCGAGTCCCTCCGCGCCCTGCTCGCAGCGCACATCGACCCGGACGCCGTTGAGATCGAGCGTGCAGCCGTCTACACGTTCCACGACCGGATTGCGGAAGGGTGGCGCACCGGACGAATGCTCCTCGCCGGCGACGCGGCGCACGAGATGCCGCCGTTCCTCGGCCAGGGCCTCTGCGCGGGCATCCGCGACGTGCACAACCTCGCCTGGAAACTCGCGCTCGTCGTGCGCGGTGCGGCCGATCCGGCACTGCTCGACAGCGTCGAGGCCGAGCGGCGTCCCCACGTCGCCGCGGTCACCCGTCTGGCCGTGCGGATGGGCCGGGTGATGGCGTGGCCACGCCCGCTCGCCGGGCTCCGCGATGGCGCCTTCGCCTTCCTGCACCGGCTCCCACCCACCCACCAGCGCCTGCTCCGTATCGAAGGCGATATTCCACGCATCCCGCTCGCCTTCGCCGGCGATTGGGTCCCCGACCGCCCCATCGTGCCGCAACCAACGGTCGAGACCCAAGACGGGCGGAGGGTGCTCCTCGACACCGTTCTCAGCGACGGCTTCGCGCTCGTCGGGCTCGGCGTCAGCCCCAGAACCTGGGCGCAACCGGATGACTTGCCGACGTGGGCCACGCTCGTCACCCGCGCGGTCCATGTGATCCCCGCCGGAGCCCCCTGGCCGGAAACGGGCGAGGGCGAAGTCGCCGTGCGCGAGGTGGAGGGCATCCTCGCCGCCTGGGCGGGGGTAGACGAGGGTGTGATCGTGGTACGGCCGGATCGCCACGCGTTTGGCGTTTACGGCCCAACGGCTGGTGCACGCGCGGCCGAGGCCCTCCGCGAAGCGCTCGGCCTCCACATTGAAGCACCCGCCGTAGCTTGACCCATGTCTGACTCGTCTGCTCTCGATTCCTTCCGCCTCGACGGCAAGGTGGCGCTCCTTACCGGCGCGAGCCGGGGAATCGGGCAGGCCATCGCCGAAACGTTCGCCGACGCGGGCGCGCAGGTCGTCCTCTCCAGCCGCAAACAAGAAGCGCTTGACGATGTGGCGACTACCATCCGCGACGCAGGCGGCGAGGCGCTGGCCGTCGCCGCGCACACCGGCGATGATGCCGCGGTGGAGGCGCTCGTAGCCCAGGCCGTAGACACGTTCGGGGGCATCGACATCATCGTCAACAACGCCGCGACCAACCCGCACTTCGGGCCGCTCCTCACGAGCGAGATGAGCCAGTGGGACAAGACCTACGACGTGAACGTGAAGGGGTACTTCCGCACCGTCCGCGCCTGCTACGACACGATGCGTGCCCGCGGCGGCGGAAGCGTGATCAACCTGGCCAGCGTCGCCGCCGAGCGGCCGCAGCCGGGCATGGGCGTCTACTGCGTCTCCAAAGCCGCCGTGCTGATGCTCACCGACGTGCTCGCGGCGGAACTCGCCGCCGACGGCATCCGCGTCAACGCGATGATCCCCGGCTTCGTCAAGACGCGCTTCTCGTCGGTGCTCTGGCAGGACGAGGCCGCCAATGAGGCCACGCTGCGGCTTATTCCGCAGGGGCGCATGGCCGAACCCGAGGAACTCGCCCCGCTCGCCCTCTACCTCGCCTCCGACGCGTCGCGCTTCGTAACGGGCGGCCATTTCCGCATTGACGGTGGACAAAACGTGGCGTTGCCGCCGCTGGGCTGATGCCGTTGTAACCCGCTCGTCATGCCAGGCGTTCTGGGCGCATCATCTCCCTCCGGGAGTTCCTCTCGCACACACCCGATTGTCCCCCATGCGCGCGCTCGTTCTCCTCCTTGCCCTGGCGTTCACCGCGACGGCCGTCTCCGCGCAGGCCCCATCGCGCACCCAGAAGCTCTTCCTCAACGTTCAAGTCGACGGTGCACGCCTCTACTTCGACGAAGACAACTTCGAGCGCAACGACCCCGGCGGCGGCGCGGCCCTGCGGGCGGGCTACGGCGTCTCGCGCGTCGTGACGCTCTTCGGTGGCCTCAGCGGCGCCCGCATCGACGGGGAGACCAACGGCGTCATTGACGACACGTACGACTGGGGCGTCCTCGAAGTCGGCGCCCGGTTCAACTTCGGCGGCGGGCGGCGGGCACTCGTGCCGTACCTCGAAACGTCGCTCCAGGGCGCAGAGGCCACCTACGATCCGTCTGACCTCCGATTCCGAGGTGCAGCCCTCGGCGTGGGCGCGGGCCTGCAGTACTTCGTAACCGAGGGCCTCGCCCTCGATGGCGCGCTGCGCGGCGCGGTCGGCGGCTTCAACGAGATCCAGCTCGGCCGCCTCACCGTAGCTGTGAACGAGGACGACTTCGGCTTCGCTGCCACACGCCTCTCGTTCGGCCTCACGTGGTATCCTACCCGCTGATCATCCCTCAGCGTATGGAACCCATCGTTGCTCCCAAAGCCCCAGAGGCCATCGGTCCGTACAGCCACGCCATCCGCGCCGGCGACCTGCTGTTCTGCTCGGGCCAGACGCCGCTCGATCCCGAGACGATGACGCTCGTGGAGGGCGATGTGGGGCAGCAGACCGAGCAAGCCCTCGCCAACCTCAGCGCCGTGCTGAAGGCGGCCGGGCTCTCGCTCAGCCGGGTCGTCAAGACAACGGTCTTCCTCACCGACATGGCCGACTTCCAGGCGATGAACATGATCTATGGCCACATCTTCGGCGCTCACCGCCCGGCACGCTCGACAGTGGCCGTGCGCCAGCTTCCGATGGGCGCGCGCGTCGAGATCGAGTGCATCGCGGCCTTCCCTTCGGAATATGCCTGAACACGCCTATCAGCCCATCGCGTGCGGCTTCCACGACCGACTCGAAGACTGGGCCGTGCGGCGCACGCCCGTCGAACTCATCTGGTATGACGGCGACAAGGCCCGGCATACGACCGCCGTCATCGCGGACGTCTACGCGAAGGAGGGGGCCGACTGGCTCCGGTTGGACACCGGCGAGGTCATCCGCCTAGATAGGCTGAGCACGGTAGATGGCATGGCGCTGCCGGACGCCTGCTAAACGCGATCCACACCATCCGTAGGATGAGACGCGCGTAGCTTCCCAACCCTGGTCTGCGGCGCAGCTGCGCTGCCTCGTCTTCTACGTCGCGATGAACGTCCTCACGGTCGAAGCCGTCCACAAGAGCTACGGTACCAAGCCCCTGCTGGAGGCGGTTACGTTTGGGCTGGCCGACGACGAGAAGATGGGCCTCATCGGCGCCAACGGCTCGGGCAAAACCACGCTGTTGCGCATCATCGCCGGGCTCGAACCGGCCGACGGCGGACGCGTGATGACCCCGAACGGCACCCGCGTGGCCGCTCTGCCTCAGAACCCGACGTTCGCGCCTGACCTCTCGGTGCTCGACGCCGTCTTCGACCAGGGCGATCCGGCGCTGCGCCTGCTCCACGACTACGAGGCCACCGCGCACGCCCTCGCCACCAGCGATGGCTCCGACGAACGCCTCCTCGCCCGCGTCGCCGACCTCAGCCATCAACTCGACGTGACCGGCGGGTGGGACCGCGAGGCCAGTGCCCGCGCCATCCTCGACCGCCTCGGCCTCACCGACACCGACGCACTCGTCGGCACGCTCTCCGGGGGACAGCGCAAGCGCGTCGCCCTCGCCCGTGCGCTCCTGCTTCAGCCCGATCTGCTGCTCCTCGACGAACCCACCAACCACCTCGACACCGAGACCATTGGCTGGCTGGAAACGTACCTGGCGCGCTACAGCGGGGCGCTTCTCCTCGTCACGCACGACCGCTACTTCCTCGACCGCGTCACCAATCGCATGCTGGAGGTCGAGCCGGGCGGCGTGACCAAGTACGAGGGCAACTACACGCGCTACCTCGAACAGAAGGAGACGCAGGCGCAGCTCGCCGAAGCGACCGCCCGGACGCGCCGCAACCTCGCGCGCCGCGAACTGACCTGGCTGCGCCGCGGCGCCAAGGCGCGCACCTCGAAAGCCAAGTACCGCGTCGAGCGGGCGAAGGCACTGCAAGAGGAGGTTCGCACGAGCCCCGATGCGTCGCTCGAACTGGCTGCGGCGTCTACGCGCCTTGGAAAGAAAGTCATCGAGTTGGAGGGCGTGACGAAAGCCTACGACGGCCTGCCGCTCGTTGAGGACTTCTCGCGCATCCTCACGCGCGACGATCGCATCGGCATCATCGGCCCCAATGGCTCGGGCAAGACGACGCTGCTCGACATGATCGCAGGCCGCGTCGTACCCGATGCAGGCACCGTCGAGATCGGGCCGACAGCGGTGATCGGCTACTACGATCAGGAGAGCCGCCCGCTCGACGATGCGCTCCGCGTGATCGACACCGTTACCGAGGTGGCTGAGAACGTGCGGACAGCCGATGGCAGCGTCATCACGGCCAGCCAGATGCTGGAGCGCTTCCTCTTCCCGCCCGCCGTCCAGTACACCCCCGTCGCCAAGCTCTCCGGCGGCGAGCGCCGCCGCCTCCACCTGCTGCTCGTGCTGATGGGTGCACCCAACGTGCTCCTCCTCGACGAACCCACCAACGACCTCGACATCCCGACGCTCGCCGCGCTCGAAGACTACCTCGACACCTTCGCCGGCGTACTCCTGGCCGTCTCGCACGACCGCTGGTTCCTCGACCGCACCGTCGATCACATCCTGCGCTTCGAAGGCGACGGCCGGATCCGCAGCTACCCCGGCGACTACAGCGCGTACCTGGAAGCCCGCGCCCGCGAGGAAGCCGTGCGCGCCGCCGCCGCACCACGCCCGTCTTCTCCCTCTCCCACGAAACCGGATCCTACCCCGGCGGCTCCATCCGGCAAGCTCTCCTACAAAGAAAAGCGCGAACTGGCCGAAGTGGAGGCCCGGATCGAGCGGGCGGAGGCACGCAAGGCGGAGATCGAAGCCGCCCTGCACGCCAACCCGAGCGACTTCGAGGCCGTCGCCTCGCTCTCGCAGGAACTCGGCGATCTCACCGTTGCGCTTGACCGCGACGTGGAGCGGTGGGCCGAACTCGCCGAGCGTGCCTGAGGGGCTCAGCGGATAGGCTCGATATCGCCCGAGCCCATGACGGAACGGCGGATGTCGGGATTGCCGTGGTAGCGCACGTCGCCGGAGCCGACGATGCTGGCCGAGAGGAGCTCACTCACATTCACGAACGCATTGCCGCTACCCGCGATACTGATGTCGGCCTCATAGACGGCCAGGTCTTCGACATCGGCGTCGCCGCTGCCTGCAATGCTGAGGTCGAGTTCTTCGGCCTGGCCATCGATGGTGATGGCACCGGAGCCTGCGATGCTGACGGCGACGGTACGCGCGTCGAGCCCACCGAGTATGATGGTGCCGGATCCTGCCACGCTGGCGTCGAAGTCATCGGCGGAGATGCCCGCGGCCTCGATCTGCCCGCGGCCTGCCACGCTCACGCTTTCCAGCGAAGCCACGCCCATGCGGAGACGAAGCGGACGGTTCGGGCGGAGATTGGTGCGGCGCGGCGCGCGGATCTCGAGTTCGTTGCCGTCGCGGTCAATGACCAGGGCGCCTACAATGTTGGCGTCGCCTTCGATGCGGAGCGGGGCGTCGCGTCCGACTTCGATGACAAGCGTTCCGGGAACTGAAAGGCTGACATCGTGCACGCCGCGTGCGTCCTCAGTGCGGCTGCCGGGGGTGCCCGAACCTTCGAGGGCGCGCGAGCGCTGCGCGATGGAGGGCGTCGCACAGCCGCTGACGAGCAGGAGAACAGCGAGGAAGTACAGGGAGAGTCGCATGACCAAGGAGGGGTTGAGGGAGGAAAAACCGGGGCGAGGCAGCCCGCCCAAGCCTACTGCTAACGAATTAGCACCCCAGCATGTTACACCTGGGCGGCTCCGCCCGGAAGATGGGCGCGAGCGCCCACCCCGGCCCCGTCGAAAACGTCCCGCCCAGGCCAATTGAGGCGCTTTGCCCGGGTTGGCACGGCGTTGACAGAAGACGCAGGCGAACCTCAACACACTCCCCCTCACTCTTTCAACCCCTCTTGTCATGTTCTCGACCAACGTCTTCCGCTCGTTCTCCACGCGTGACCGTCGCCGCTCGGGCGTCGTCAACCGCTTCACGGCCCCGCTCGTCCGCCGGTCCACCCGCCCGGTGTCCAAGGCGGCCCCGATCCTGCCGCTGCCCACATCCGTGACGATGCGTCCGGTACCGACGGCCCAGCCACGCGCTCTCGCGGCGTAACGGCACTCCTGCCCCGGCCCTCTGTGAGGCTTCGGCGAAGCGTGCCCTACAGGCGCTGCCAGGCTGTCAGGCGAGCCCACCGTGGTACGGATTTCGAGTCAAGGGTCGCCGAAAGCGAACGGCTGACGAACCCTGACGCATCGGGTTCACGTCAGCCCCCACGAATTGAATCCGAAGCCCATGAACCTGCAGAAGTTTACCGTCAAGGCGCAGGAGGCGGTGCAGGCCGCGCTCGAAATCGCCCAGAGCAACACGCACCAGGGCATCGAGCCACCGCACGTGATGAAGGCGTTCCTCCAGGAGGAGGGCGGCCTCGTCACTACCATCCTTCAGCGCCTCAACGCCAACCTCGACTACCTCACCACCAAGACCGACGAGGCACTCGACAAGCTCCCGAAGGTGAGCGGTGCCTCCGTCACCGGCCAGTACGTCGGCGCGGACCTCAACCAGGCGTTCGACCTCGCCCTCAAGGAGGCTGAGGAGTTGGGCGACGAGTACGTCGCCACCGAGCACTTGCTTATCGCGATGGCCGTGGGCCAAGGCCCCATCGCTGCGGCGCTGATGAACCAGGACGTGACCAAGGAGCGCATCCTGGAGGTCCTGCGTGCCATGCGCGGCGGCCAGCGCGTGACCGACCCCTACGCCGAGTCCAAGTACGACGCGCTCAACCGCTATGCGCGCGACCTCAACGAGCTTGCACGCAAGGGCAAGATCGACCCCGTCATCGGGCGCGACGAGGAAATCCGACGGGTTCTCCAGATCCTGAGCCGCCGGACGAAGAACAACCCCGTGCTCGTGGGCGAGCCGGGCGTGGGCAAGACGGCCATCGCCGAAGGGCTCGCCATCCGCATCGTGCAGGGCGACGTACCCGAGGGGCTCAAGAGCAAGAAGATTCTCGCGCTCGACATGGGCGCGCTCATTGCGGGCGCTAAGTACCGGGGGGAGTTCGAGGACCGGCTGAAGGCCGTCGTGAAGGAGGTCACCGACGCCGAGGGCGAGATCATCCTGTTCATCGACGAGATCCACACGCTCGTGGGCGCCGGAGCCGCAGAGGGCGCGATGGACGCGGCCAACATCCTCAAGCCTGCGCTCGCGCGCGGCGAGTTGCGGGCGATTGGCGCGACGACGCTGGACGAGTACCGGAAGTACTTCGAGAAGGACAAAGCGCTGGAGCGCCGCTTCCAGATGGTGCTCGTCGCCGAGCCGAGCGTCGAGGACACGATTGCGATTCTGCGCGGCATCCAGGACCGCTACGAGGTGCACC
>JABDIZ010000003.1 GCA_013003465.1 Rhodothermaceae bacterium | reverse complement strand
TCCTCGGCCGTAATGCGAGCAAACTCGCGGACGGCCGAGGAGGCCTCGCCGCCCAGCGCGCCGAACGCGCCCAGGTGCGGGAAGAGCGATGCGCCGGCCATCTGCTGCCCGAGCCCACGCTCTAGGTCGCTCATGACAAGCAGCCCTTGATCGGAATGGCTCTGGAGGTCCAGGAGGGTCTGCCGCGTCTCGGGCCAGCGGCCGTTGAACAGAATCAGACCGCCGAGCGGATACCGGTCGAGCAGCGCGGCGATATCCGGCGCGTCGGCTTCGGCCGTGCGAGGCGGGATCATGTTGGTGCCCAACCGGGCGACGACGAGACCGGCGACCTTGTCCTGAACAGAGAGGGGCATGGAGAACGAGAAGAGAGAGAAGAGGGCCGGATGATACGGCCTACGTCCGCCCCTGTTCTACGCTTCGTGCCGGTACAAGCCGTGCGCTTCGATGTAGGCCCGCACTGCCTCGGGCACGAGGTACCGGACGGTCCGACCGGCTGCAATTCGCGCCCGCAGCATGGTACCCGAAAGATCGAGCAGCGGTGCCTCCACCAGCGTTGTCCGCGCGCGGATCGCAGGCGCGACAGCAGCCTCGTCGCTGCCGGGGCGCTGATAGACGAGCAGGCGCGCCAGGCCGAGGATGGCCTCAGGCTCGCGCCAAGTCGGAAAATCCACCAGGCTGTCGCCGCCGACGATGAGGTAGAGATCCGTGTCCGGCCGTTCAGCCCGAAGCTGCCGCAGCGTATCGACCGTGTAGGATGTCCCGCCCCGCCGCAGCTCTAGATCGGAGACGACGAAACGCGGGTTGCCTTCGACGGCCAGCCGCGCCATGGCGAGCCGGTGCTCGGCGGACGCCAGCGTGGGATCGTCCTGCTTGTGCGGCGGCGTCGCGGCGGGCATCCAGCAGACTTGATCCAGCCCGACCGCGTCGGCTACGGCTTCGGCCACGGCGAGGTGCGCAAGGTGGGGCGGATTGAACGAACCCCCGAAGAGCGCGAGCGTAGGGCGATCAGCGGAGTCGTCAGTCATGCGCGCGCCTGATGCTCCCTACCGGTTGGCATCGGCCGTGGCCTGCACGGCCCGGAGCCCGTTGAACGCCCGGTCGTAGAGCCCCTCAGCCTCGCGGAGCAGCGGGCTCGACGGGAAGAGTTCAACCAGCCGGTTGTAGCTGTCGAGCGCGTCCTGAAAACGCTCGGCCTGACGCGCCCGGATACTGGCCTCGGCATACGTGACCTGCGCACGCAGTTTTCCGAGCAGGGCATCGTCGGCGTAGGGCGAGGTGGTGAACTGCTCCAGCACCGTCTCATACGAGAACACGGCGGCTTCATACTGCTCGCGGCGCTCGTAGAGGCGTCCAGCTTCGTACTGCTTGCGCGCCAGCTTCTCGCGGAGCGACTCCAGCATAGCCACCACGTCATCACTGTACGCCGACTGCGGGTAGCGGCCCACAAAGAGCCGGATGTAGGCGATGGCGCGGTCGGTGTCCGTCTGATCGAGGTTGTAGGCGGGGCTGACCTCGTAGTAGCTCCGGATGCGACCGTACTCCGCTTCCTCCGTGCGCGCGTCCGTGGGGTAGAGATCGACGAAGCGCCCGAACTCGGTGGCGGCGAGGAGGTACTGGCGGCTTTCGAAGTAGGCCTTCGCGAGCATGAGCTGCGCCTCATCGGCGAACTCGCTGGAGCGCCCAAAGTCCAGCACGGCGCGAAAGTACTCGGTCGCGCGCGTGTACTTCTCCTGCTCGAAGGCCTCCATGCCTTTCTGGTAGGCCTCGGCCGCATCGTCGGCGATCACGCCACTCGCTCCTCCACACCCGATCAGCAACGGCAGGGCAACCAGAATGACGAGACTAGCACGAAACATAGAAGGGGCGAGGAACAACCAGGCGCAGGACACGACGCGATGCACAACGGCCCGACCGGACCGCTTATTGCTGCCAGAATACGCACGCCCGCCGGGGACGGCGGCGCACGGTTCGCGTCTTCAAGCGTAATCCGTACGGCTATTCGACGACTACGGCCTCACCGCCCTGATAGCCCATGATGAAGAGGGCGCGGTTGACCTGCTCGCCGTCGAAGTGAATGCGATGGGCGAGGCCCTGGTACAGCGGCGCACGGCGGATTCGGTCGGCCAGTTCAGGCGCCGGCTCGTCGGTGTCCACGAGTTGAAGGAGGAAGCGGGTGGCGTCGTATCCGATCAGCGCGAGCCGGTCGGCGCCGAGCCCAGCGAGGGCGCGGTACCGCTCCACGAACGCCGCCGACGCCGCGTCGTCTACATGGAAGTCCTGCGTGAACACGGTTCGGAAAGCACTGGCCCGGTCCCGCGAAGCCGCGAGTCCTTCCCACTCGGTGTTGCCGAGGGGCCGCGTGCGTCCCGTCAGCCCGAGTTGTTCGAGGCTGCGCAGTGCATCGGCAGCATGCTCGGCGGCGTCGCCGCCCGAGACGGGCAGGTAGACGGCCTCGGCATCGAAGAGCGCGTCAGGCGCCACCTCTTCCCCCAACCGATCCCAGGCGCCTCCGCTCGTCAGCCGGGCAGAGACGAGCACCTGCGCCCCGAGCGAGCGCGCTTCTTCCTCGAAGGCGTCGGCCATGGTGTCGCCGTAGGAATCACGGTTGGCGACCACGCCAAAACGAGTGAGGCCGAGACGACGCGTAGCGTAGTCGGCCATCACGCGGCCCCGCATACGGAAGGTGGGGTTGGTCTGAAAGATGAGCCGTCGTCCCTGCGAGACGCTCTCCTCCGTGGCGAGCGGGGCGATCAGCACCACGCTCTGGCGATCCGCGGCGTCGCCCGCCGCGACGGCTTCCTCGCTGAACAGCGGCCCGATGACCACCGTGGCCCCAGCACGCGCGGCCTGCTCCACAGCGGCGCGGGCGCCCTCCTCCGTCCCACCGGTATCGCGGAAGACCAAGCGTACGGGCTGGTGGGCGTTCGCGGCGTTGTGCTCGTCTACAGCCAGCCGGATGCCGTTGAAGAGCGCCTGCGCCAGGTACCCGGTCTCGCCCGTGGCAGGCAGCGCCACGCCGAGATGGAAGACCTCGGGAGCCGTCCTGTCGTCAGGCCCTCCCTGAACAGCCAGCGCCAGCACCCGCTCGGCCTCGTCGCGGTAGCGGCTCCCGGGATAGCGCTGAATCAGGCGGGTGAGCCGCGCGATGGCCTGGTCAAAATCGCCCAGTGCATACGCCGACTTGCCCGCCATGAGCAGTGCCGCTGTCGTGCGGGCGTGGAACTCGAACCCCGTCGCGGCCCGGTCGAACAGGCGGAAGGCCTCTTCATAGACCCCGCTCTCGTAGCTCGCGAGTCCATTCTCGAAGCTGGCTTCGGCCTCCGGCAGCACATCCGCCGTCGCGGGCTGGGCCGCGACGGCGAGCGGGAGGAGAAGAAAAGCGAGAACGAAAGACCTGCGCAGCATCGTCCTTGAGGAGAAGGGATTGGAGATGCTCGAAGGTAGGCGTGCCGCCCCTCACTTCCCACTGCTCCCCTCTCACTTCACACTTCTCTTACGGCTCCACGAATGCAGCGCGTGCCTGACCAGATGAACCTCACTCGTGGCTTCGGCGCCAACTCGGCGACGGCGCGATCGGTTCATCCACTGGAGGCTCCGGGAGCGCATCGAGCGCGAGGGGCGGCTCCGAGTGCTCCTCCGCTGCCACTGTAGCCGCCTCCGGCATGCCGGCGGTTAGTGCGATCGCTTGGGCGCCAAGGCGGTCGAACTGTTCGGCGCGCTCCTGCGCCCATGGCTTCAGGCGCACCACGCAGCTGCCTGCCAGCATGGCACCAAGCACAAACTGGAGCGCAAACACCGGAAAGATCGGCTCAGCCGGATCGAAGAGGGCGAACACAGCGAAGAGCACCAGCCCTGCTACCATGTTGACCAGACCACCGGTGATCCCATTGCTCAGGCTGGCGTTGCGGGTCGAAAATCGTAGGCGTTGTCCACCCTCTCCGGTCGGCTCGGTGCCGACGCGAAGGTTGCCGTTGGCCCACGTCCGCAGCGAGCCCTCGCGCGTCGTCTTGCCGTTCGCATCGAAGGTGGAGCGGAACTGGGCGACGAGTTGCTCCCAGTCCGCATCCGTGAGCGGGGCAGGCAGCCGCACGCTATGGTACACCGCACGCTGCGCACCCAAAGTCTGGGCGAGAAGGTCTGAAGATGGAGGATCGCGGTCAAGAACAGCAGCAGCCTCGGCGATGTGCGCTGGACTCAGCCCAGCCTCGGCACCGATGCGCTGTAGTTCACGGAGCGTCAGCCCCTCGCCCGCAAGGGGCTCTTCGCGAGCCTCCGCCTCAGCCGCCCGCTCGAAGATGGCGGCCACCTCGCGCTCGTCGTATCGCCGTTCGGTACTCATGCGCCGCAAACGCCCGGCACCACGTGGTGATCCGCGCCCTCTACTCCCACTCGATGGTTGCGGGTGGCTTGGAAGAGACATCGTAGGCGACACGGTTGATGCCGCGCACCTCGTTGATGATCCGGTTCGAGACGCGCCCGAGGAAGGGGTGCGGCAGGTGCGCCCAGTCGGCCGTCATGCCATCGACCGAGGTGACAGCGCGGAGGCAGACGGCCTGCTCATAAGTTCGGTAGTCGCCCATCACGCCGACACTCTGCACGGGCAGCAGCACCGCGAAGGCCTGCCACACCTGATCGTAGAGGCCGCTCGTGTGCAGTTCGTCGATAAAGATCTTGTCGGCCTGCTGGAGGAGCGCAAGCCCCTCGCGCGTGATGGGGCCGAGGTGGCGCACGGCGAGCCCCGGACCGGGGAACGGGTGCCGCTCGATCACCGCCTCCGGCACGCCGAGCTCGCGCCCGACCGCACGGACCTCGTCTTTGAACAACTCGCGGAACGGCTCGATCAGCTCGAAGCCCAGTTCCTCGGGCAGGCCACCGACGTTGTGATGTGTCTTGATCGTCGCGCTCGGCCCCTTGAACGAGACCGACTCGATCACGTCGGGGTAGAGCGTGCCCTGTGCGAGAAAGCGCGGCTTCGTGCCGAGTTGTTCGGTGATGGCGTGCGTGGCCTCATCGAAGACCTCGATGAAGGCGTGGCCGATGATGCGGCGCTTCTCCTCGGGATCGGCGATGCCTTCGAGACGCTCGAGGAACAGGTCCGTCGCGTCCACGGCGCGAAGGTCGAGGTGGAAGCCGTCGCGAAAGGTGGCCTGCACCTGCTCGTACTCGCCCGCGCGCAGCAGCCCGTTGTTGACGAAGACGCACGTCAGCCGGTCGCCGAGCGCCTCGTGGAGCAGCACCGCCGCCACCGACGAATCCACGCCGCCGGAGAGCCCGAGAATCACGTGGTCGTCGCCGACCTGTTCGGCGATCTCGGCTTTCTTGTCCTCGATGAACGAGCCCATGGACCAGTCGCCGCGACAGCCGCAGAGACGCAGGACGAAGTTCTGCAGCAGCGTCGCGCCGTGCTCCGTGTGGACGACCTCGGGATGGAACTGCACGCCGACGAGCGGCCGGTCCGTCGCCGCCACGGCAGCGATGGGTGCGTTGTCCGTCGTAGCGACGGTCGCGAATCCGATGGGCAGGCGCGTCAGGTGGTCGCCGTGGCTCATCCAGACCGTCGAACCGTCCGAGATCCCGGCGAAGAGCGGCGTGTCGGCGTGCGCCGTCAGGTGCGCCCGCCCGAACTCGCGGCGCTCGGACGGCTCGACTTCGCCGCCGAGCGTGCGCGCCATGGCCTGGAGGCCGTAGCAGATGCCGAGGACGGGCACCGGCTTGCCCGTGCCGGGCTGCTTCAGGTTGAGCAGTGTCGGGTCGAGTTGCGGCGCGCCGTCGTCGTAGACCGAGCAGGGGCCACCGGAGAGAATGAGGCCCATCGGCTGCATCGCGGCCACCTCGGCAGGCGGGAACGTACAGGGATGGATCTCGCAGTAGACGCCCGCCTCGCGCACGCGCCGTGCGATGAGCTGCGTGGTCTGGCTGCCGTAATCGAGGATGACGACGAGTTGGTGCTGCATCGGGGTCGGGTAAAAAACGTAGGGGCGCAGCATGCTGCGCCCCTACCGCGGTGTCAGTGCGGGGTTGTCAAGTTACGCATCCGCGCCGATCATGTGGGTGTACTCCTCGGCAGTCATGAGCCCGTCGAGGTCCGCCGGATCGGTGGGGCGGATCTTGACCATCCAGCCCTCACCGTAGGGATCGTCGTTGACAGTCTCCGGGGCTCCATCGAGGGCCTCGTTGATCGCCGCAATGGTTCCGGCGATGGGCGCGAACAGTTCGGAGACCGTCTTGACCGCCTCCACGGTGCCAAAGACCGCCTCGGCCTCGAGTTCGGTGCCCTCGGCCTCCAGTTCGACAAATACGATGTCGCCCAGTTCGCCCTGGGCATAGTCGGTGACGCCGATCGTAGCGAGGCCATCGTCATCGAGGCGAACCCACTCGTGGTCTTTCGTGTAGCGGCAGTCGTCGGGGAAGGTCATCGTCGGTTTAGGGTTTGAGGGTTAAGAGTTGGGGGTGTGGGCGAGGATATCCAACCCTCGACCCGGTACCCCTCAGCCCTCGACCGGCTTGAGTTCGAAGCGCTCCAGGAATTTCGTATCGAAGTCGCCTGCGCGGAAGCGCTCGTCGCGGAGGAGTTGCTGGTGGAAGGGGACGGTCGTCTTGACGCCTTCGATGATGAACTCGTCGAGGGCACGGAGCATCTTGTTGATGGCCCGCTCGCGCGTGTGATCGCGCACGATGAGCTTGGCGATCATCGAGTCGTAGTGCGGGGGGATGCGGTAGCCCGCGAAGGCGTGTGTGTCGCAGCGGACGCCGAGGCCCTTAGGTGCGTGGAAGGCCTCGATGGTGCCCGGCGAGGGTGAGAACTTGCGGTACGGGTCCTCGGCGTTGATGCGGCATTCGATGGCGTGCCCGTCGAGGACGCGGTCCTGGCTCGTGATTTTCTCGCCATCGGCTACGCGGAGCTGCCACTCGATCAGGTCGGTGTCGGTCACCTCCTCGGTCACGCAGTGCTCGACCTGGATGCGCGTGTTCATCTCCATGAAGTAGAAGTCCCGGTGCTTGTCCACCAGAAACTCCACCGTGCCGGCGCCCGTGTAGTTGACCGCGAGGGCGCCGTTGATGGCCGCAGCCCCCATCCGCGCGCGCAGGTCGGCGTCGACAATCGGTGAGGGGGCTTCTTCGAGCAGCTTCTGGTGGCGGCGCTGGATGGAGCACTCGCGCTCGCCGAAGTGGATGACGGTTCCCTGCCCGTCGCCGACGAGCTGGATCTCGATGTGGCGAGGCTCCTCGACAAACTTCTCGATGTAGACACCGCCGTTGCCAAACGCGGCCTTGGCCTCGGTGCTGGCCGCCACGAACTGTTTGCGGAGGTCGGCGTCATCGTGGGCCATGCGCATGCCCTTGCCGCCCCCACCCGCCGACGCCTTGATCATGACGGGGTAACCGATGTCGGCGGCGAGGCGCGCGGCCTCGTTCACGTCTGCGACCTCGCCGTCCGAGCCGGGCACGACGGGGACGCCCGCGGCCTTCATGGTGTCCTTCGCCACGCTCTTGTCGCCCATCTTGCGGATGGTGTCCGGCCGGGGCCCGATGAACACGAGGTCGTGGTCGGCGCAAACGGCGGCAAACTCGGCGTTCTCAGCCAGGAAGCCGTAACCGGGGTGGATGGCATCGGCACCGGTCACCTCGGCGGCGGCGATGATGCGGTCCATCCGCAGGTAGCTCTCCGCCGAGGGCGGCGGCCCGATGCACACGGCTTCATCGGCGAAGCGGACGGGCAGCGTGTCGCGGTCAGCGGTGGAGTAGACAGCAACCGTCTTGAGGCCCATCTCTCGGCAGGTGCGGATGACCCGGAGCGCGATCTCGCCTCGGTTGGCGATGAGAACCTTCTTGATCATAGTCAATCTGCGCTATGCGATATGCGAGCGGAGACAGCGGGAACGCTATCGCCTATCGGATATCGTCCATCGAACATGCCCTACGCTTCTTCGATCACGAAGAGCGGCTGGTCATACTCGACCGGCTCGGCGTTCTTGACGAGGACCTGCTTGACGACGCCAGCGTGCTCGCTCTGGATCTCGTTCATCAGCTTCATCGCCTCGATGATGCAGAGCACCGTGCCCACCTCTACGTGGTCGCCCACGCGAATGAACGGATCGGAATCCGGCGACGGCGCCTCGTAGAAGGTCCCGACGATGGGCGCCTGCACGATGGTTTCGTTGGCGCTGCTTCCGGGCTCGGCGGCGGGCGGTGGAGCGGCGGGTGCAGGCGCGCTGGGCGCTGCCGGGGCGTTCGGGGCTGGGGCGGCCTCCTGCGGCGACATGGCAGGAGCGGCTGGCAGCGCAGGGATCGGGGGGGCGCCATAGCCCGGCATCGGCATGGGGAAGGGCTGCGGCACCGTCATCACCGTCGGTGCCGGTGCGTGGTGCCCCGCAGGGGTAGTCGCCCGAACGACGAGCTTGAAGCCGTCTTCTTCGAGCTCCACTTCGGCCATGCCGCTCTTGGCGACGATCTCTAACAGCCGTTCGACTTTTCCGAGGTCCATGACGCGAGAAGCAGGTGAGCGCAGAGGGAATCGAAAGGTAGCGCTACGCGCGCAATGATGCGCGCACACCACCCACGGATCGGAGCCTCAGGCGGCCGTCACGCGCGTCTGGTACTGCCCGCTTTCCGTGTCCACCCGGATCAGGTCGCCTTCGTTGATGAAAAGGGGCACATTCACGGTCGCCCCACTCTCCAACGTCGCGGGCTTGGTCGCACCCGTGGCGGTATCGCCCTTGATGCCGGGATCGGTCTGCGTGACGATCAACTCGGCGTGGCGCGGGGTCTCCGCCGAGAGCGGCTCGTCGGTGCTCGCGTCCACGAGGATGTCCACCATGCCGCCTTCCTTGACGAACTCCATGCCCGGTACGAGATCCTTCGGGAGGGCGATCTGCTCGTAGGTCTCCGCGTTCATGAAGTGGAGGCCCATGTCGTCCTCGTAGAGATACTGCATCTCGCGGCGCTCCACGCGGGCCGTCTCGATGCGCTCGCCCGCGCGGAAGGTGTTGTCCACCACCTTGCCGTTGCGGACGTTGCGGAGCTTGGTGCGGACGAACGCGCCGCCCTTGCCCGGCTTGACGTGCAGAAACTCGATGATCTGCCAGAGATCGCCGTTCCAGACGAGGGTGAGCCCGTTGCGGATGTCAGAAGTCGTGGTCGCCATGCGAAGACGGTTTCGGGAGTGGGACAGACCGGAAATATACCGAGCCGCCGTCCCGCCCAACCGTGGAGGCCGCATGAGAAAAGCGCTCCTGCCGTCTACTCTCGCGCCCAGATCACCACACGCTGTTGAGCAACCGGGAGGTCGAGCGGTCCGCTTACTTGCATCGCAAACCCGAGCCCTTCGGGATCGATCTGGTCCTCGCTGGCGATGGGCTGCCAGCGCCCGAGCGGAAGATCGAGCGCCGCGAAGGTGATGGGCTCTTCCGAGGCGTTGACGAGTACGAGCACCCGGTCGTCCACGAGGTAGCCGAGTGCGGCCTCGTTCTCTGGCTCGAAGAAGCGGATGTAGTCGTCGGGCGGCGACGTCCCGCGCCGGAAGACGGCCCCGGCCTCCGAGAGTCGAAAACGGATCAGGCCTTGCCACCACGCGTGCATGGCGGCGTAGTCTGCAGGCGCACCCTCCTCCGGCGTCCAGCCGACTGTCTCCCAGTCGTAGCGGTTGGCGGCGCGCAGGTTGTAGGTGTCGCCGCGCCCGTTGAGGTAAATCGGCGAGAGCGCCGTCTCCTTGACGAGTTGCCCGCCGAGTTCCTCGGCCAGCGGCGCAAGGCCCTTCGAGCGCAGGATTTCCGTGCCCCCGTTGACGACGACGGGCCCGAGCGAGGTCAGCAACAGCGTCGCCGCGATGCGGACAGCAGCCTCGTCCACGCCCTGCCGTCCGTCCCAGGCACAGGCACCTTCGGTACACGACGCGAAGCGGTCCACGAGCGCCCAGTTGTCATGGATGTCGAGGTAGTTGATGCCGTCGTTGGGCGTCGCCTCGTCGGGATAGCGATTGAGGAGCGCGCTCTTGACGGCTTCGCGCACGCTTCCGTCACCGCCCGCGAAGCCTCGGCTCGCGGGGACGTTCGCCGGATCGGGATGGCTCGTCGGCCCCTTGAAGGCGTTGCGCGCATCGTCCTGGAAGAACGTGATGGGGCTGTCCACCTTGTACCAGTCCCACGACGGGTTCGCCTCGAAATCGGGGTCGTTGGAGCCGATCCAGGGCTCGCCGTACCAGATGAGGTCGTCGGGCAGCTGGGCGCGGAGCCAGCGGAGCGTCTGCTCGTCGGTCTGCCCCGCGAGGTCGATGCGGAAGCCGTCTACGCCGAATTCCTCGACGTACATCTTGCACTGGTCCAGAAGCCAACGCTGCACCATCGGCCGATCCTCGCTCTTGACCTCGTTACCGAAAACGCCGATGTGCTCGCCCTGGTCGTTGAGGCGGTAGTAGTACCATTTGTCGAGGCCGTTGAAATTGAGGAGTTGCTGACGGCCCTCCATGTTCTCGCCGGTGTGGTTGAATACGAAGTCTACGATGACGGCGATGCCGCGGTCGTGGAAGGCCTGCACGAGGTCGCGGAATTGCTCGCGCTCCGCGCCCGGCTCGGTCCCGCGCTGCCGGTAGCGGCTCTCGACGGCCAAGTAGTGCGTGATGCGGTAGCCCCACTGGTAGTTCTCCTCGGCGATGCCTTGCGCCTGCATGAACGGGTCGTCAGCGAAGGCCGCCTGCCACACGTCATCCGGGTAGTGGAGGTACTCCTGCACCGGCATCAGGTGGACGACGTTGACGCCGAGGTCCACGAGGTAGTCGAACCCGATGGCTTCGCCCCGGCTGTTGGTCAGGCCGGGCACCGCCATCGCGGGAATCGTGCCCACGAGATCATCCCCGACAGGCAGCAGATCCGTGAAATCCTGGACGTGGACCTCGTAGGCAACTACGTCTTCCATCGCGGGACGCCCGTTCGGCAGTGGCCGGGCAGGCGCCGTGGGCTCGACCATCCGCGCGCGGCCCCACGAGTCGAGCGAGGCGCGGGCGTAGGGGTCGGTGATGCGCTGGCCGGTCTGGTTGAAGAAGTGATTGCCGGGCTCGTCGGGGCCGTAGACGGCGACATCGTAGTAGACGCCTGCGAGGTGCTCGGGCGTAGCGTATGTCCAGACGCCCTGCGCATCGCGCGCCATGGCGTGGCTGCGCCACACCGGCCCGTCGGGCGCCTGATAGAGGAAGAGACGGAGCGAGTCGGCGCGCGGGGCGAAGAGGCGCACGGTCGTCTGTTCTTCGCGTACCTCGGCGCCCAGCGGCTTGTCGGAGTAGAGCGTGCGGAACCAGCCGTCGAACGAGACGCGGGCACGCAACGGTTGCGCAGTGCCGACCTCGACCTCGAGGGTATGCACCCGCCGGACATTCAGGTCCTCGGCCGGGACGAGGAGCGCCGTCGTGGCTTCATGCGGAATGACAGTGGCCAGACGGACGGGCGTGCCGTCGGCGCGGGTGAGGCGGTAGGCGGATGCCTCGAGGGGCCGCGCCACGTCATCGCCCGAGACCTCAGCCCAGACGGCGCGCGGGCCGCGCACCTCCGCCTGTAAGCGCGACGGGGTGACACCATACAGAAAAACGAGATTGCCGCCCTCGGCATTGGGCGCATCGGCGGGCGGATCGAGCCAGCGCCCGTCATCCACACGGAACTTGAACGGCGTCGCCGGGCCGACGGCCCTGTAGTCGGGGTTGGTGAGGACGAGCGTCCAGAGCCCGGCCGGACCTTTGGTGAGCACCCACGCCGGGTCGTCCATGTCATCGCTCCACCCCCGAAAGGCCCCCGTCACCACGACGCGTTCCGGGTTTAGAGCATACAGCGCCGCGTCGAAGACGAAGACCGTGGTGTCGCCGCGGAGCGCATAGCCCTGCGCACGCTCGGACTCGGTGAGCGGCTGTGCCTGCGCCACGGTGACGCAAACGAGGGTACTGAGAACCAAGAACAGGGGGTGCATCCGGCAGCAGGGCGGGTGAGCCAGAAAGTACTGCGCCCCCTCCTATGCTGCTGCGACTAGGCAGCCTCCTCAATCCCTTCGGTTTCCACCTCGGGCGGGCCATCCTCGGGCGTGAGGGGGAGCGTGAAGCGGAAGCGGCTGCCTTCGCCCTTGGTGCTCTCTACGGCCATCGTGCCGCCGTGGCGCTCCACCATCTCCTTGCACAGAATTAGGCCGAGGCCCGAGCCGCGCTCCCCGGCTGTGCCGTTCCGCGAGCGGGCTTTTTCGAGGTGAAACAGCTTCGCCACGTCGGACGCGCTCATGCCGACGCCGGTGTCTTCCACGCTGACGGCGAGGCGCCCACCGGCTTCTTCGGCGCGGACAGTCACGGTGCCGCCTTCGGGTGTGAACTTCATGCCGTTGCCGACGAGATTCAGCAGCACCGAGCGGATCATGGTTGGGTCGGCCCAGGCG
>JABDIZ010000410.1 GCA_013003465.1 Rhodothermaceae bacterium | reverse complement strand
GCGTGACACTGCGCCGCTGGCTGGCGCAGGCGGCCTATGCGCATACCGGCCATTACGACGCGATGATCGCCACCTGGCTGGCGGCCGAAATCGGCGAGGACACGCCGGCGCGCGCGGTGTTCGGCGGCACGCTGAAACAGAAGCTGCGCTATGGTGAGAACCCGCACCAGTCGGCCGCGCTCTACGGCGAGCCCGAGCGCTTCTACCGGCAGTTGCACGGCAAGGATCTCTCGTTCAATAACCTGCTCGACCTCTCCGCAGCTTTACGGCTCATTGCTGAATTCGAGGACGCGCCGCCCACGGTCGCCATTCTGAAGCATACCAACCCCTGCGGCGTCGGTACCGCCGACACGCTGGAATCGGCCTACCATAAAGCGTTTGCCACGGATCGACAGAGCCCGTTCGGCGGCATCGTGGTCGTCAACCGCCCGCTCGACCGCGCCACGGCCGAGGCCATCGACGCGGTGTTTACGGAGCTCATCATTGCGCCGAGTTTTCAGGACGGCGTGCTCGACTTCCTGGAGCAGAAGAAGAACCGGCGCGTGATCGAGGTCGTGCGTTCGGCTCGCGAAGACGATGCGCCCGACGTGCGCTCGGTCGTGGGCGGGCTGCTGGTGCAGGACGTAGACCATACGCTCGGCGAGGCGCAGGCGATGCGCGCCAACTGGACCGTCGCCACCGAACGCCAGCCCACGGAGGCCGAGTGGGCCGACCTCGATTTCGCGTGGCGCGTGAGCAAGCACGTCAAGAGCAACGCCATCGTCTACGCCAAGGGCGGTGCGACGCTCGGCGTCGGCGCCGGGCAGATGAGCCGGATCGACGCGAGCGAGATCGCCGTGGCGAAGGGCGCCAAGAGCGAACTGGATTTCCAGGGCTGCGTCGTGGCCTCGGACGCCTTCTTCCCCTTCGCCGACGGCCTCGTTGCCGCCGCCGAGGCAGGGGCAACTGCTGCTATCCAACCCGGCGGCTCTGTCCGCGACGAGGAGGTGATCGCTGCCGCCAACGAGCGCGGGATGACGATGGTCTTCACCGGCCACCGCCACTTTCGACACTGAGTAATGTCTTCGGGAGAGATATCTCGAAGGTGTATACAGGAGAACAAGCGAAACATCGACATCTCGCCAGCGCCATTTTTCTCCTCATCACAACTCCGTTAGTGATCTGGTTTATGATCTGGGCTCTCTTGAGTCCACACTAATCTCGACTCCTTCCCACTACTAACCACAATCGCGTAATTCTTCGTAGCCTGGGCGCTTCGGCGTGCCCCGCGGGCTGCATTGCGGTGTTAGCTTCACGGCGTCGTCCTCCCGCCCGAAAAACCCCCACCGACCGGTGTTCAACCCCTTCTCGGTCGACGTCGCCATCGACCTCGGCACCGCCAACACGCTCATCCACATCAAGGACAAGGGCATCGTCCTCAACGAGCCCTCCATCGTCGCCATCCGCCGCTCGTCGGGTAAGGTCGAGGCCATTGGCCTCGAGGCGCTCCACATGCACGAGCGCACGCACAAGGACATCGAGACCATTCGCCCGCTCAACGACGGCGTGATTGCCGACTTCGAGGTGGCCGAGTCGCTCATCAAGGGGCTCATCAAGCGCGTCAAGCCCGGCACGTTCACCGGCATCCGCCGCATGGTGATCTGCGTGCCGAGCGGCATCACCGAGGTCGAGAAGCGCGCCGTCCGCGACTCCGCGCAGTACGCGGGCGCCAAGGAAGTCAAGCTGATCGACGAGCCGATGGCCGCCGCGATTGGCATCGGGCTCAACGTCACCGAACCCGTCGGCAACATGATCGTGGACATCGGCGGCGGGACGACCGAGATCGCTGTCATCGCGCTCTCGGGCATCGTCGTGGACGAGTCGATCCGCATCGGCGGCAACGAGTTGGATGCGGCCATCGTGCAATACTTTAAGAAGCACCACAACCTGCTCATCGGGCAGCGTACGGCCGAGCGCATCAAGTGCGAGATCGGCTCGGCGATGAAGCTCGACCCTGAACTGGAACTCACGGTCAAGGGCCGCGACCTTGTCTCGGGCGTCCCCAAGTCGCGGACGGTGTCGTCGGAGGACGTGCGCGAAGCACTCCGCGCCGCCATCAACCAGATCGCGGCGGCCGTCGTGCGCGCCCTCGAAGTGACACCCCCCGAGCTCGGCGGCGACGTGCTGGAGCGCGGCATCATGCTGACCGGCGGTGGCGCGCTCCTCAAAGGCCTCGGCGAGTATCTCCGCGAGCGCACCGAACTGCCCGTCTTCGTGGCTGAGGATCCCCTCACCGCTGTCGTGCGCGGCACCGGCAAGGTCCTCGAAGAGCCTGAAATGTTCCTGCGCGTCCTTTCCGATTGATTCCGAGTTGCGTGTTGCGTATTTCGTGTTCGCACAGCACAACACGCAACACGACCCGCTAGGACAGCGGAGCTAAACACGCAACTCGTCTCATGGCTCTCGCCGCCTCACTCTGGGAGCGCCTACGCGCATGGCTCGTCTTCGGCGTGCTGATGGTTATCAGCGTGGTCTTGCTGGCCCGTCACGATGGACCGACGCTGCGCACGGCTCGTGCGGGAAGCCTAGCCCTCACCGCTCGCGTCGAAGGGCTGTTTGCAGGCGTGGGGCGCTTCCGGCAGGCCGTCGCGGAGAACGAGCGGCTGCGCGCGGAAACCATCGACCTCTCTACGGAAGTGGCGCGGCTGCGGGAGGCCCGTGCGGAGAACGAACGCCTGCGCTCGCTGCTCGCCTTTGGCGACACGCTGGAGGTGCCGCGCGTCCCCGTCCGCATCGTCGCGAAGGATATCACGCAGCAGGAGAATCTGCTCACCATCGACGCGGGCCGCGCCGACAGCATCCGGGTGAACATGCCCGTCATTGATGAGCGCGGAATCGTGGGCAAGGTGGTGCTGGTGGGCGAGAACCATGCCCTCGTGATGCCGCACCAGAGTACGCAGTTCGCCGTCCCCGCCACCCTCGATGTGCTCCAACAGGACGGCATCGTGCGCTGGGACGGCCTGGCCTACGATCGCCTCCTGATGGAGTACGTCCCCAAGACGGAGCCCGTTGAGCAGGGCATGCTGGTCACAACGAGCGGATACAGTGGCATCTTCCCGGCGGGCGTGCCCGTCGGCATCGTGGACTCGGTGTTCGCCGCGCAGGGCCGCAACGACTACGTGATCTACCTGCGCCCCTCCGCCCCCATCTCGCGCGCTAACTACGTCTATGTGCTCCTCTCGGCCCCCGATCCGGAGATCGACGCCCTGCGCACCCAAGCCGAGGCGAACGAGTGAGGGGCTTGAGTTTGAGAAAGGGTGAGCGGGAGAAAGAGAGAAGGCTGGGCAACCAGCTTCGCGCCCTTACGCTCCTCGTCGTCCTCACCCCCTTTCTCCCCTTCTCTCCTGCGCAGGCGCAACGCACCCCCGAGGCCCTCGCCCGCACGATCACGAATATCCTCGACGATCCGGACTTCGCCGAGGCATTCTGGGGCGTGCTCATTGTCAACCTCGACACCGAGGACACGCTCTACCAGCGCGATCCACAGAAGCGCTTCGTCCCGGCCTCCACGCAGAAGCTCGTCACCACCGCCAGCGCGCTCGTCCTCCTAGGGCCGGAGTTCCGCTACACGACGCGCCTCTACACCGAGGGTGCTGTCCGTGAGGGAGCGCTCCTCGGCGACCTCGTCATCCAGGGTGCAGGGGACCCCACCTTGGGCAGCGACCGCTTCGGCGAGGAACCGCTAGCCGTCTTTCGTGCCTGGGCCGACTCGCTCCGCGCTGCTGGCATCACGCGCATCGCGGGCGACATCGTAGGCGACGACAACGTGTTCGACGACACGCCCTACGGCCTCGGCTGGGCGTGGGACGATTTTGTGTACGGCTACGGCGCAGAGACGAGCGGCCTCACCTTCCAGGAAGGCACCATCGCCATGACGGTCGAGGGCACCCGCTCCGGCGCGCGGGCACGCCTCGTGTGGGATCCCCTGCTGACCGACTACGTGACGGTGGAAAACGACTCGCGCACCCGGCGCGCCGGGGCCCGTGTCGAGGAAGGCTACGCCCGGGAACTGAGCACCAACCACTTCACCATCACCACCGAGGTCCCCGCCAACGGCGCGGACGAGGAGGCGCTCGCCGTGCACAACCCGACCCGCTACACCGCCCACACGCTCCGGCTCGTCCTGCTCGCGCGAGGCATCGTTGTGGAAGGCCGAGCCGTGGATGCCGATGACCGGCTGCCGCCGCCGCGCTACGACCGCATGACTTCGGTAGCGAGCCACGTCTCGCCGCCGCTCGCCGCGATCGTGGAGGAGACGAACCAGCACAGCAACAACCTGTACGCCGAGCACCTGCTCCGCACCCTCGGGGCGCGGTTTTATCAGGGCCGCGAAGAAGAACGCGGCTCCATCGAGTCGGGTGTGGAAGCCCTGGCACCCATACTGATGGAGGCAGGCATCGACCCCGAGACGCTACAATTGGTGGACGGCTCCGGGCTCTCCTTTATGAACCGGCTCACCCCGCAGGCACTCGTTCGCCTGCTCACCTTCATGGCCCGCCACTCCGACTCGGCCGTGCGGGAGGCCTTCCTGGCCTCGTTGCCGATCGGGGGCGAAAGCGGGACCCTCGCGGGGCGCTATCGCAGCGGCGCCGCCCGCAGTAACGTGCAAGCCAAGACCGGCTACATCAACAGCGCCCGTACGCTGGCAGGCTACGTCACCACGGCACGGGGCGAGCGCCTCGCCTTTGCCCTTCTCTGCAACGACTATGCGGTGCCGACCCGCCGGGTCAACGCGGCCCAAGACGCCGTTGTGGAGGCGCTGGCCCGGTACGCAGGCCGCTCTAGGCCCTAGGGTGCCCCCACTTGTTTCAAAACACTGGGATGCCGAGTTTTAGGCGCTGGCCCTTCCGACTAAGGCCCCCCACCGTTCACGGAATCTACGCAGAGCCTGTCCTCGAACCGATTCGTTGAGGCGCTGTATCTTGGGCTATCCATTGATCGTGGCGGATACTCCTTTCGAACTCAGTCCTGCGCGTTCTGCGCGCTGTATTCGCTCCGTCCTACTTTTCCCGCTCTCCCTTGCATCCGATTTCTGAGGCTGCTCCCGCAGGCATTCGCTCCACCACCGTTCTGGGCGTCCTGCACAACGGCAAGGTCGCGCTCGGCTCCGACGGCCAAGCGACGATGAAGGACACCGTGCTCAAGCACCGCGTCCGCAAGGTGCGCTCGCTCCACGACGGTACCATCCTCGCCGGGTTCGCTGGGGCCACCGCCGACGCCTTCACCCTTTTCGAGCGCTTCGAATCGAAGCTGCAAAGCTATGGCGGCAACCTCACTCGGTCGGCCGTCGAGTTGGCGAAAGACTGGCGCACCGACCGTTACCTCCGCCGCCTCGAAGCGCTCCTCGCCGTGGCCAGCCCCGAGAAGCTGCTCCTCATCTCCGGCACGGGCGACGTGATTGAACCCGATGACAACGTGCTCGCCATTGGCTCGGGCGCGCCCTACGCGCTCGCCGCCGCACGGGCCATGCTCAAACACAGCCCCCAGCTTTCCGCCCGCGAGATCGTCGAGGACGGCCTCGGCATCGCAGCCGACATCTGCATCTACACCAACCATCACACCACGGTCCTCGAACTCGACGCCGCCCCCATGGCCGTGCCGAGCGAGAACTGACCTGCATTCCACCACATACTCTGTTCCCATGAGTGACTCCTCCTTCAGCCGCAGCGCGGCGGTTCTGATCGACTACCAAAACCTGTATTACTACCTCAAGAACCACCTGCGGCACCCCGTCCAGCCGGGCGATACCGCCGCCGAGATGATCGAAGCGCTGCGCGACTACCTCGAAGGCGAGGGCGTCCGCCTCGCACGGGGCTTCGCCTACGCCGACTTCGGCGGGCTCGACGAGCACATCCGCCACGTGCAGCGGGCGCTCTACTTGCACGGCATTCAGCCGTTCTACGTGCCCAGCACGATGCACCGCAACACGACGGATCTGCAGCTCGCCATCGACGCGATGACGATCCGCGACACGCAGCCTGAGATGGACACCGTCGTCCTCTTCTCTGGCGACCGCGACTATGTGCCTGTCGTGCAGGCCTTGCAGGCCGCAGGACGCCGCGTACTCATGGTGGCCTTCCGCGATCACCTCTCCGCGCACCTCCTCGACAACACCTCCTCAGGCGTCTTCCTTGACGCCATCGAGTTGCTCTCCGACGACGCCCGGGACGCCTTCTCGGATGAGGACGAGACGACGACGCCGGAGATGACGACGACGTTCAATGAGGCCAAAGAGTTGCCGTACGACATCGACATCGAAGCACTGGAGGTCATCGAGCGTTTCTTCGGGCAGTACGACGAGGTCTACCTGACGCCGCTGCTGCGCAAGCTCTCCGAGGAACTCGGCGAGATCGAGGGCCACGATCCCAAGTCGCTCATCGGCGACCTGGAAGAGTGCGGGGCCGTCCGCCTGGAGCGGCGACGCGGCATGCCGTACGACTACACCGTGCTGATCGTCAACGCCACGCACCCGTCGGTGCAGGAGGTCAAAGAGGAGGTCGCGAACGCAGGCGGCGACGGCGCTTTTGACGGCGCGGCCTTCGAGAGCGAATACGAGGACGAGCCCGAAGCGGCCCTGGAAGACGCCGAGACCGACGACCTCGCCTAGGCGACCAGCAAGGAAGCGCGAAGTGCTCTCGAAGGCGATGCGCTAGCGAATCCTGACGCGTCCCCGGTCGTACCCGCTCGAAACTGCATCCTGCGCCCGGCCCCGAACGGCCGGGCGCGGCCATATCCCCGGCGCTCCCCGCCCGTGCCCTGTGATGACTGAGTCCCCCACGCTCGACATGCCCACCGCCGACGCTCCCGCCACGCTCGACGAACTCACCCCGCGCCAGATCGTCGCCGCGCTCGACACCTACATCATTGGCCAGCATGAGGCCAAAAAGAGCGTCGCCATCGCGCTGCGCAACCGGTGGCGCCGCCTCAATGCGCCCGAGCCGATGCGCGAGGAGATCATGCCCAACAACATCATTATGATCGGGCCGACGGGCGTGGGCAAGACCGAGATCGCGCGGCGCCTTGCCCGCCTTGCCAACGCCCCGTTCATCAAGGTCGAAGCCACCAAGTTCACCGAAGTCGGCTACGTCGGGCGCGACGTGGAGTCCATGATCCGCGACCTCGTAGACCTCGCCGTGACCAATGAGAAGGAGGCACAGGCCGAGCGCGTCCGTGAGAAGGCAGCAGCGAACGCTGAAGAGCGCCTCCTCGATGTGCTTCTCGGTACCGACGCCCCCAAGCGCCCGAGCCTTGGCGCAGGCTTCGTCCTCCAACCGCCGACGGAGGAGGACAAAGCCGCCACACCCGACGCGGAACTCAAGCAGCGCACGCGTGAGCGCTTCCGCACCATGCTCCGCGAAGGCGAACTCGACGACCGTGAGGTCGAGATCGACGTGACGCTCGACCGGGGCAACCCGACGCTCCAGATGTTCGGCCCGATGGGGCTCGAAGAGATGGGCATCAATCTGCAGGACATGCTTGGCGGCATGGGCGGCAAGCAGCGCAAGAAGCGCCGTGTGAAGGTGGACGAGGCGCGCGACCTGCTCACACAGGACGAGGCCCAGAAGCTGATCGACCACGAGGCGGCCAAGACCGAGGCCCTCCAACGCGTGGAGCAGTCCGGCATCGTGTTCATCGACGAGATCGACAAGGTGGCGGGCCGCTCGGCGGCCAACAGCGGCGGCCCTGACGTGAGCCGCGAGGGCGTCCAGCGCGATATGCTCCCCATCGTCGAAGGCTCGACGGTGATGACCAAGCACGGCGTCGTCCGCACCGACCACATTCTGTTCATCGCCTCCGGTGCCTTCCACGTCGCAAAACCCAGCGACCTTATCCCCGAGTTGCAGGGCCGCTTCCCGATCCGGGTGGAACTGAACAGCCTCACCGAGGACGACTTTTTCCAGATCCTCACCGTGCCGAAGAACGCGCTCCTGAAGCAGTATGAGGCGCTCTTTGAGTCCGAAGGCGTCACCGTCTCGTTCGACGAGGAGTCCGTGCGCGAGATCGCACGGATCGCGGCGCAGGTCAATGCCGAGGTCGAGAACATCGGCGCACGGCGGCTCCATACCATCCTGACGACGCTGCTCGAGGAGATCCTCTTCGACCTGCCCGACGGCCTCGAGCGCGATCACATCGCTATCGACGGCGACTATGTGCGCGAGCGCCTGGCCAGCATCGCCCAGAACCGTGACTTGAGCCAGTACATCCTGTGAGGGGCCGTCGGAGCCCATCGAACGCGGGCATTACCTTCGAGTCCACCCAGTCTCCACGGCTCTGCACGCGCTCGTTCTTCCCCCCACGGATCTCGCCTACCGTCGGCTCTGGGCGTCCAGCCCGCAGCGCACGGTCTTCGCCCACCCGCAGGTGATGGCGGCCGTCGCCGAGGCGTTCGGGCTGACGCCGACGATTCTGGCCGTCCCTGATGGCGAGGGGTTGACGGCAGCGCTGCCAGTGTTTGAGAAGCGACGCGGCCCGTTTAAGGCGGCAGCCCTGCCGCCCCTCGTCCCCGTCGTCTCGCCGCTCTTCGCAGAGCCACTCCGTGAGGCCGAGATGCATGCGCGCCGCTCGCCCTTCGATGTGCTCCTGGACCCACTCACGACGCGCTATGCGCAGGCGTCGCTGCTGCTCCATCCCACGCTGAACGACGTACGTCCGCTCGTCTGGGGCGGCTGGTCGGTCGCGCCGCGCGCCACCTATGTGCTCGGTCTCGCTGGCGCGGAGGATGTGCTCGGCCACTGGTCCGATGGGCCTCGCCGCACCGCGCGGCAGCATGCCGACGCCTATACCATCGTTGAAGACCGCGCACACGCGGAGACGGCCGTCACGCTCATGGAAGCCAGCTACCACCGCCACGGCACCGACCTCGGTCTCGATGGCGAAGCCGTGCGCCTACTCGCATGGGCCCTCGCCGATTCGGGGCATGCTCGTGTGTTCGCGGCCATCTCGCATGAGACGGACGTGCACGAGGCCGCGCTCATCGTCGCGCATGATGAGCGGACGGCCTACTACTGGATTGCCGGGAGTCTGCCGGGTCCTGCCATGACGGTGCTCCTAGCGCACGTCCTCCCGCGCCTTCGCGATGACGGCCTCGTGCTCTTCGATTTCATGGGCGCTAATGTACCGTCCATCGCCGAGTTCAAACGCCGGTTTGGCGCCCGGCTTCAGCCGTATTACCACGCACGACACATCGGCGGGCGGGCGTTGCGGACGCTGAACCGACTGCGTGGCTAGCGCAGTGCTGGTGCGCTGGGGTGGCGGTATTTTGCCACGCCTGCCCCATTTTGTTTGATGCCTTCATCCCTTTCGCCTCCTGCCCGTCCGCGCATCTCCCTCGTGATGCCGGCTTACAACGAGGAAGAGAACCTGCCTGAAGCCGTGCAGCAGGCGGTGGACCCTCTCGCCTCTATCGATGCGGCTTGGGAAATCGTGCTCGTCAACGATGCCTCGACGGACGACACGGCTAGGGTGGCAGAGGCCTTGGCTGGGCAGTACCCCGGCCAGGTGCATGTCGTCCACCACCCCACGAACCAGGGCCTCGGGGGAGCGCTCTGCTCAGGTTTTGGTGCTGCCCAAGGGACCGTCTTCGCCTATTGCGATGCTGATCTTCCCTTCGACATGACCGTGCTTCAGAAAGCTTATGCGATCCTGGAACGAGACGAGGCCGATGTGGTGGTTGGGCACCGGCTGAAGCGCGAGGAAGGGTGGCGCCGTGCGCTCTACACGGCAGTCTACAATCGCCTCGTCAACACCCTGTTCGACCTGGATGTACGCGATGTGAACTGCCCGCTCAAGGTCTTCCGCCGCGCCGTCTTTGACCGCGAAGGCCTCCACAGCACGGGCTCCTTCATTGACGCCGAACTCCTCGCGCGGGCGCACCGCAACGGGTTCCGTATCGCCGAGCTCGGTGTGGCCTACACCCCGCGCACCCGCGGCATCTCGACACTGAGCCGCCCATCGGTCATCGTCGGTATCCTGCGCGAGCTGCTGCAGTACCGGCG